>JBMYJC010000343.1:0-2651 GCA_049594055.1 Luteibaculum sp.
TTAATTTGGAGTGTTCGGGCTCAACAAATAAAGCGTCTAATTCGTAGTACGCAAACAGGATGTATTTCCCTACAAAAATTCCCACCAAAGAGAATGACGTAGCCGAGGTAGGATAAAGCCATTTATTATCCTTTTCAAAATAGAGGGAGGCCACAAAACCGGCTAAAAAACCAATTAAAATGGCCATAAAACCCGTTTCTATGTAGAGGGCAATTCCCGCAAAGCCCCATAAAAATCCACCAAAAATTACCACAATAAGCAGCGCAATTAAAAAGCGAACTTGGTGGTTAAAAAGCTTTGCCATGCTGCAAATAAAAAATTTTGCCGAAGCTCTTATGTGAAATTTTGGTTAAGCGCATTTACACTTTGCGCTAAGGTTGGAAAGAAAACCTGTACTTTTGCGGCTCTTTTTTGAGGACCTATGACAAAGTTGAAGAACATAGCCATCATTGCCCACGTAGACCACGGTAAGACTACGTTGGTGGACAGGCTAATTGAAGCGGGAAAAGTTTTTCGCGAAAATCAGGATCGCCAGGAGTTATTTCTGGATAACAACGAGCTGGAACGCGAACGCGGAATTACCATTGTATCTAAAAATGTATCTGTACGATATAAGGATTACAAAGTAAATATTATTGACACCCCTGGTCACGCGGATTTTGGTGGTGAGGTAGAGCGAGTTTTAAATATGGCAGATGGAGTTCTGCTCTTAGTGGATGCCTTTGAAGGGCCTATGCCGCAAACTCGTTTTGTATTACAAAAAGCTTTGGAAATTGGATTGAAGCCTATTGTTGTTGTAAACAAGGTGGACAAGCCAAACTGCGAGCCCGAGTTGGCTTACGAGAAGGTTTTTGATCTCATGTTCCATTTAGGGGCTTCTGAGCACCAATTAGATTTTAAAGTGATCTACGGATCGGCAAAACAAGGGTGGATGTCTGACGATTGGAATAAGCCAACCGATAACATTATTCCACTCTTAGATCTAATTATTGATGAAATTCCTGAACCTGTAATTAAAGAGGGTAATACCCAATTGCTAATTACCAGTTTGGATTATAGCTCTTTTGTTGGAAGGATTGCCATTGGTCGTCTAAGACGCGGATCTTTAAAAGAGGGTCAACCCATTATGTTGGTAAAACGAGACGGTAAGCAAGTAAAATCAAGAGTTAAAGAACTCTATGTTTTTGAAGGACTTGAAAAACAAAAGGTTGCAGAGGTAGAACCGGGAGATATTTGTGCATTGGTTGGAATAGAAGGTTTCGAAATTGGCGATTCCATTTGCGACATTGAGAATCCTCAACCACTTCCTGCTACAGCTATTGACGAACCTACCATGAGCATGACTTTCACCATTAACGACTCTCCGTTTTTTGGTAAGGAAGGAAAGTTTGTAACCAGCAGGCACGTAAAAGATCGTTTAACTAAAGAGCTTGAGAAAAACCTTGCCTTACGGGTTAAAGAAACCGATAGAGCCGATTCCTTTACCGTATTTGGTCGTGGTGTACTTCACCTTTCGGTGTTGATTGAGACCATGAGAAGAGAAGGCTATGAGTTACAAGTAGGACAACCTCAGGTTATTATTAAAGAGATTGATGGGGTGAAGTCTGAGCCCGTTGAGGAATTAACGGTAGATATTCCTGAGAGTGTTTCTGGGAAGGCAGTAGAAGCCGTAACGCTTAGAAAAGGTGAAATGATTTCTATGCAACCCAAAGGCGATAGAATGTTATTGGAATTTTCTATCCCTTCAAGAGGAATCATAGGATTGAGGAGCTATTTGCTTACCGTATCTGCCGGTGAAGTAATTATGGCTCACCGTTTTAAAGGTTTTGAACCCTACAAAGGAGAAATACCTGGTCGCCAGAATGGATCGCTAATTGCCATGGAAACCGGAACTGTATTCCCTTACTCGTTAAACAAATTGCAGGATAGAGGGAAATTCTTTGTAGACCCCAGTGAGGATGTTTACATGGGCCAGGTAGTAGGAGAGAACTCAAAGGCTGGAGATATGGTAGTTAACCTTACCAAAGGAAAGCAGTTAAACAACATGCGTTCTTCTGGAGCTGATGAGAAAATGAGAATTGCTCCTGCCATTAAATTTTCCTTGGAAGAAGCTCTAGAGTACATTCAGAGCGATGAGTATGTTGAGGTTACTCCTTCTTCTTTAAGACTTAGAAAAATTCTACTGCAGGAGCACGAGCGCAAAAGAGCTTCTAATGCAGCGCTTTCCAAGCAATAAAGAATTAGTCATTCAAATGAGGATGCTCGGAATAAAATCCGAGGTCCTCATTACACCATAATTTAGTAAGCAGGGCAATTTGCCCGGTGTGGTAGGAAAAGTGCTCAATCACGTGGATTGCAACAGCAAAGCCTGTTCCTGAAATTCCTTGTATGCTTATTTCCTGGATCAAGCTATCCTCGCGCAAATGAGAAAGGCCCACTTTTATATCTTTTTCCAGCTCGCTAAGCAGACTTGTTAATTCCGCTTTCGTTCCGGTAGATTGATCAAACTCCTGGGCTCTGTTCCTTTTAAATTCCTTTCCCAATAAGCCAGAAAGGAGCCACTGTCTCACATTTCCGTTGAGGTGAAGAATTAGGTTTCCTACCGAATTTGATTGGGTATTGGGGGCTTCGAATAGTTTGTTCTCTGGAAT
>JBMYJC010000344.1:0-2643 GCA_049594055.1 Luteibaculum sp.
TAACTCTTAACATATACAAACTCTCCATTCTGGAAATGTTGTTCTGTCTTTATGCTTTCCCCATCACTGTAAAAGTAGGTCCAGATTCCAATTTTTTTGCCTGCCGAAAATGTGCCTTTTGAAATTACGAGTCCTTCCTCATCATGGTATTCCCATTCGCCTACGCGGATACCATTTAAAAAATTACCCCTAGACATTAGCTTTCCGTTCTCGTGGTAATAAGTCCAAAGACCATTGTTTTTATCCTCTACCAATTTTCCCTCCGATTTTTTAGTGCCATCCTCAAAATAGTATATCCAATCGCCATTGTGATAATCGGAAACAAATTTTCCGGTAGATTTTAGCTTACCGTTTTCGTGATAGAAATTCCATACACCATCGCGCTTGTTTTCCAGGTAATTACCCTCGGATGCCTTGTTTCCATTTTCCTGGTAATAAACAAAGTACCCTACTTTGGATTTTAACTTTTTCGATTCATAGGTACCAGTCATTTGTTTATCTCCCGATTTAAAATAATCAGTTACCTGCCAGCGCTTATTGTTTAGCTCATAGGCTTTTCTGTAATAAACCGCTTGTGCTTCGCTTCTTACTTCCTTCCAGTCTTTATCGAAATAGGAGGTTAGAGTGTCGCTAGCCTCGGCTTGCAGCATGAATATGCATGCGAATAGGGTAAATAGAAATCCTCTCATGGTACTAAATCTTTTACTTGTGTAAAATGAATGCCAGGGGCAATTTTTTAATCAGTTCGTTTTTCTCAATACATATGTCTTGGAAAGTATCGGCTGGGATGTAATTCGACTTTATTTTAAGCGCATAATCTATTTGCACCGAGTTAATATCTGTTTGCTCTATTTTCTGTGAAAAAAGAAAGGCTTCATTTTCCTGCTCATTAAATGAGTCAAGTATCATCACATCTTTTGGAAGATCGATTTTAACTTGATAAGCCACGCTTTTGGGTTGCGTTAAGAGATAATCATACTTTCTCTCTGCACAAACACTGGTAGTTAAATAGTCGGAAATAGATTTGGGTTCAAATCTAAAATACATAAAGTCCCTGGCTGTCTCACTTGTTTCTGCACCATCGCGCCAAACATCATCCAACTCATATTGATGCACCATACGGAATAAATTGCTGTCCATATGGTCTTCAATCTTAACATCATCGGTTTTCCTCACCGAAACAAACTGGCTGTTTAATTCATCGTTTAAAAGTTGGGAGATTTGATTGACCGAGACGTATTCCATGGAAACCCTTTTCATGTCGGCCTGAAAACCATATCGGTTGGAGCTAATGGTTAATTTTCCTGGCTCATCAAATGAATTGAATACAAAATGATCGCTGTACAAAGTGTGACCATCCAGCTTGCCGGAATTCATAGTACTTAATGAATCACCAGATTTCCCTACCACCAGCACTTTCCCGTAATTATAGGTGTACAAATCTTTAAAGCTGCCGCCCTGCATGGTAGCGGTAGGATCGACCCAGTATTCCTCTCCTTCGTACTCGAAATAAACGATGCAGTGATCAAAGATTTGATTGCTTACCAATAGCTTGGAAACTTCGTGTTGCAAACCAGTGTTTACCAACACAGGGTGTGCATTTTTAATGCCTATTTGCTTTAGCAAGGTTACCAGGAGCAAGGATTTGTCTTTGCAATCTCCAAAGCGCTGTTTTACCACTTGTTCGGGATTAAATGGCTGAATGCTACCTATTCCGGCCTCAATGCCCATGTAACGAATCTCGTCCTGGACAAAATCAATTAGCCTATCAATTTTCTGCTCTGTGCTTTCGCTGCCATTAAAAACCTCATCAAAAACAGCTTGAAGATTTGGTTTTTTTTCCAGCGCAAAAACTCGTTGGGCCCAAGTATTTACATCCTGCCAAGATTTCATACTAGTTAAGGTGAAATACTTGTAGGGTATTACCCAACTGGGCATATTCTCTTCGGGTTCCAGGGCCTTTAAATTCTTGTTTTGGATGGATATATGTTTGTATCCATTGCTGTCATGGATTTTCATTTCCAGGCTATCGCAATCTACACACTGATAAACTAGATTAGTTTGGGAGGGATACATTACCCGAATGCTGTAAAGGTCTATGGGATTAATACCTACAAGCGGTAGGAACAGATATTCCTCGCCTTCAAAAATTGGGTTTTTACCAGATAGGCTATAGGCGAAGTCTATTAGATCATCCTTTCTAATATCATCCAGATTATCGTAGGCGCTAATAGTCCCAGTATAAATGCCTTCACTTAGTTGAAATTCGTTGTTAAGTACCTCAAAACTTAAATCCTTGGTTCGGTCTATTTTTACTCCTTTCCTCCAAATAAACAGATGGTGAATTTCCAGCTTTTGGTAAGAAGTGTCGTAGCTTACCAAAATTTGAGATGCATTGGTAATACCGCTAGAAGAAATCACATTGCTCACCTGTCGGGTGTAAAAAACATCCTGCTCAAGATTTATTTGATAATCCACCAATTTGGGATAAAACCCTGCACTAATGTCGTACTTGGAAATCGAGGAGCTGTCTGGGATTTCTGTGTGTTGGACCCATTTCGGGATGGGGCTAATTTGAAAGGGTTGAGCAATTGTTAGGAAATAAGATAGGGCCATAAAGAGGCCCAGGATCAATTGTTTCAG
>JBMYJC010000345.1:0-2638 GCA_049594055.1 Luteibaculum sp.
CCTATTCACGCTCGGTACCCTTTATATCCATGCACGGTACGGAGGATGGAACGGTACCTTATGCTACTCGAGTGATAAATCTCAACGATCTAACTCCATTACCCGCAGAACCAGCTGTACCCATCATTGAGGTAAAGGGCAGTTACGACATGGATAAATACTCGGATGAAAAGGGATATAGCCATAAGTTTTACACCTGGTATGGAGCAGACCATGTTCCCTACATCTCTTTTCAGAATAGCGATACAGGAGCTATGTACATGGACACCCTGATGCAGTTTACCGTAAAATATGTATACGAGGACTTTTTGGGATTGGGCACGGTAGATGGGATTGAAGAAAACGAGCCGCCGTGCGACTTTAACAACGGAGTAAGGGTTCCTTGCTCGCAAACCAGCGTGGAGGAGAATAACAGGCCATTGCAGCAATTGCTTGTTTACCCCAATCCAGCCAAGACCGAGTTACATTTTAACCTACATGGAAACAATGGGGCAGAGATAAAAATTATGGAAGTCACCGGTAAAACGGTATTTAAGCAAAAAATAGGGCAACCTAGCGTTACTCTGGATGCTTCCAATTGGAACAGAGGGGTCTATTTCTTGCGATCAACTGATGGTCTGGGTAATACGATCACGCAAAAGGTGATACTCAACAACTAAAATTAAGGTTAGTAGTTTAAGAGAGGCTCATTGGAGAATATCCTTTGAGCCTCTCTTTTTTAGTTTGCAACCTGTTCAAACAACCCGTCCATTCAACCAAGGAGACTAGCTATTAGTGATGCCCTGGCTCCCATATTAACCGAAGAAAACTACTCAGTCGCTCGTTTTCGCGCTTTACAGGAATACCAGCAACAATTCCAACCAAAAGATTATCTGCTATACCTACTCGCATTTGTGGCCTTATGGTCATGTCGAAATCTCTACCAGCCAAGGACTTATTGAACTCTACGCCAATGAAATTCCTCGTCCCGCTAATCATGTAATGAATGTTGGTGTTGGCTTCAAAGGCCGTATGGAAATCTGAATCATTAAAGCCTTTTTCAAACCTGGGGCCCGTGTAAAGCAATGTGTGAAAGTTATTTCCCCAGCGCTTGGCAATTACATAAAAGGGATTAAAAACATTGCCCTTAAATAGGTCTTTTCCTTTGTGGTTAAAGTCAACCAACTCCAACTCATTGATATAGCCTAAGGCCATGGACAATGCTTTGGTCTCATTTACCAAAAACGTCCATTGCCCTGCTAATTTTAAGCTGTTGAGTTTATTGGATGGAAGCATTTTACCCTCAGTACCATTCACCGGAGCATAAAAAGTAAAAGGAAGCTCAATTTCAAGACCCAGTCTATCCATTGGTGCCCATTCGTACTCAATTAGGGCTTCGTAAGAATCGAAACGCAATTTATCTATTAAGCCAAATCCTAGGTTCCACTCCTTCTCTCCTTTTCTGGCCCCTAAATCCCGAATGAGATCTATATACAAGGGTTCTGCATGTAATACTTTATCGGGGTTTTTATGATCCTCTATTTGTTCTATATATAAACTATCCTTTTCTGCATCTGTAATTTGACCAAATGCAATGCAATGAAGGGCCAGCATGAATACTGACCCAATAATTAACTTCTTATTCATGGGTAAAAATTTTGATTTGTTTAAATGCTCACGCTATGGAAGCGCTATGGATTGAATAAACAAATCAACACTCAGGTGGAGGCCCCTCTATGGAAAAATGACCCAAACAAAGCAAACCACTATTCTCTGGGAAGTTTGGTTTCAGTTGTTTTAAGTGAAGGAAAGACTTGAGTTCGATTTCAGGGAAGCAGTAATTAAAATCAATTTTCCCCGACTTCTTTTTGTTATTACTGGGGCCATCGGGATCATCATATTCTACAATGGCGTTTTCGTAGCCCAATACCTGCTCCACAATAATCTCCACAATACTCTCCTGGTCGTTTATGCTTAGGTCTTCTGGAAGGTAATCTGGCCCTTTATCGCGGGAATCCACACTAATATTAAACAGGTACAGGGCCATAAAGCCCCAGAGTACCCGAATAAAAATGCTATTTCCAATACGATTTAACACGGGGTAAAAGTAAGCTGTACAGTAATGTAATTTGCAGCTTTAAATAGAATTGGCAATCAAAAGAAATCACTAGTAGGAAAATTTATCGCTATTCATTCTTCCTAATTTTAGCCCCATCAAAATATTGCCATGCAAAAACTCTCTCCATTCCTTGCTCCTACCTCGCCTTACCCTTTAAATATTTCAGTTGAGTCGGCAAAGGGCTCTTGGATTTATGGTAGCAATGGAAAAAAATACCTGGATTTTATTTCAGGGATTGGGGTTAGCAATCTGGGGCATGGTCATCCAGCCATTGTAAAAAACATTCAAGAGCAGGCAGAGAAACACCTGCACGTGATGGTTTACGGGGAAATGGAGCAAGCAATCCAAACCCGTTTTGCTAAAAAGCTTTGTGAAAATACTCCAGTGGAATTGGATGCAGTGTACTTTGTAAACAGTGGAACAGAGGCCAATGAGGCCGCGATAAAATTGGCTAGACGGGTTACCGGAAGAAAAGAGATCATATCCTGCCATAAATCTTACCACGGTTGTAGCACCGGCTCCCTGGCCATTTCGGGTAAT
>JBMYJC010000346.1:0-2636 GCA_049594055.1 Luteibaculum sp.
TCCCAAAACAGAGTGGATCTAAATCACTGCTCATTTAACGGATTAGTAAAAGTAATTTCGGGTAGAAACTCCATTTCCAATAGCACCTTCTTTAACCGGGTTGACATTGAAAAAACCGGGGAAAACTTTGACTCCTGGAAGGGGGGAAATCGTTTTGCTGAGTTTTATCTCACTAATTCCGGATCTGGCACCTCGGTTTTGGGAGATGGCCAGGCGGATGAATTTAATGGCCCGATACACATTACCAACATCGCTGGGGGAAACATCTACTTATGGCACCGGAACTCGGTGAGTCAATTGAACCAAGACCTTATTTTATCGGCAGTAAAAGGTAAGATCTCAACTGGACTGGCTGGTGGTGCCGCTCAACTAAATAATGACTCTGAAATTATTATACAATCCACCGAGGCAGATTCAGGTGATATTGACATAAAATTTTTATCTCAACCCCTTGAGCAAGACCAGAAACTAGAGCAACTGGGCAGTGGTGCGCTTTACCTGGACTCCTGCAATTTTAAGGGTGATGTGGAACTCATATCCCCCCAGCCTTTTGTGCAAGGTTCAGTTTTTGAGCGTGTTCTTCGCGTGACGAAAACGGCCCAACGAAATTCTATTTCTGCGGGAGGAAACCGTTTTATGGCACCTGTTTACCTAAGCAATTTAGACTCTGGTATTTTGGGTTCGGGCAATGGAAATCCCGACTTATTCCTGGACTCATTAATTCTGAATAGCTCTGGAAGTGGCGGAATTTCCCTTTCCTATAAATCTATGGGGAACGAAATTCACGGCCCTATACTGCTCAATGCAAGTTCGGGCACCATTCGCTTTGGTTTTGATACGAGTTCCACTCGCATTACCAATAAAATTATTGCTAGCACCAGCACTTTTAATGAAGCGGAACTGGCCTTAGGCCGCTGCACGCTGAGCTTGGGAAATGCTCTTGTTTTAAACCTTGGCAAAGAGGCAAAAATAACCCTTGGACCCGAGTCTGTTTTCGAAGATGAACTGGAAATAAGGGCAGGTTCTTTTTCTTTGGATGCAAGCCGTTTTAAACAAAACACAAGTTTTATCAAAACCAGCCTGGAAGTAGATAACGGTAAATCGGGTTCTGTTTTTGAGAAAGATCTTTCTGTTCGACTTACGGGAGCAGGGATTTTCCAACTCTCCTATAAAGACAGCGGAGATCAATTCTTGGGAGACATTTATTTACAGGCGGGTCTGGGAACAATTCGTTTTGGTACTCAAGGTGGACTCACTAAAATTTTATCAGGAAATGGAATCTACAATTTCCCTGATGAAGAGTTTTCTGGGAATCTATTTTTGGGTCATGTGAGCAGTGAACCTGGAGCAGAAATTACTTTAGTTGGAGAGGAAAAATCCAAGATTTTCTTTGGGCCAAATTCGCGTTTCGATCATCCCCTGGATATAAAATTTGGCGCCATCGGTCTTAATCAGTCCACCTTTAACCAATCTTGTACACTAGAGAACATTGGAAATGAATACCTCATTAGCGAAGGTGAGAGTAGCTTCCAGGATACTGCGATTTTTAAACAACTCGGTACCTCAACATGGGGTTTTCAGCGTAATACATATTACGGCCCAACCTACTTTAGCGTTGCCGAAGACAGCGCCAACTTTTTTACTGGAAAATCTGTCGTGGGTGCTTCTGTTTACTTTACAGACACATCAACAGCTAGGCTAAACCTGTTTAGCGACACGCTGGAATTTATAGGCGAAAGTCCAAGTGCCCATTGTTTAACAGACAGCCTCCAATTTGTTAAGCATTTAGTGGCTAACACTGATGGAGGAGAGGTAAAGCTATTTGGCAGCTTTTTTCTTGAGTCATCGCTCACCTTGAACTCGGGAGTAATCAGTTATCAAGATCAACCGCTAACCCTTGGGCCCAGTGTAGTATCCAGCCCGGGTAATAATCTTTCCTACATCAATGGAGGCGTGCGAAAAAAGGGGGGAGTAGATTTTTTACTCCCCTTAGGCGGGGACGGAAAATACCAGCCCATTGGATTTTTTAAGAATAGCTCTGATGGCTCTGAGATCGAAGTTTCCTTTATTCCAAAATCCTTTCGCGAGGACTTTTCATCGGTTTCCATTCCTAGTGAATACGATTTTATCAGCGATTGTGGATACTACTTTATTTCCAATCCAGAAGAAAAAATTATTGCGCCCGTAGTGTACGCACCTCGAGACAGTTTTTGTTTTCCGCTGCCAGCAAACGACCTAACACCAATTGGATTTTTGGGCAGCTCCTTTTTCAAATTTCCAAATAGCCAAAGAACACCGAGTAACGCTTTTTATATAACGGAGGCAGATAGTTCCATCAACCAAAATTTTATTCTCTTGGTTGGATCGGCCGAAAATTTTAGACCCTTTGCCTATCCGCTCCTATACTTTGTGGTTTACAAAGCGGGCGACATGGCTAAAATTGAGTTCTCCACTGCATTTGAAAAAGACAATGATTTTTACGAACTGCAGCGTGCAATCAACCAGGAAGCCTTTGTACCGAGAGACAGCATTTTTACGACCGCTAACAGCAGCGAAGAGCAAACCTATGTCTTTTCTGACTCTTTGGGAGCAGAAGGTATATACAGCTACCGTATTCGGCAGGTAAACAAATTTGG
>JBMYJC010000347.1:0-2636 GCA_049594055.1 Luteibaculum sp.
CTGTGACGTTATAGTCGAAGTATCCTTCGGCGTTGCCGTTGAACGCTTCCGCAAAGTCGCCGTCGTGATGCCCGATATGTAGGCCAATGCCAACGCCGTTACCAATCTCAAAACCGTAATCAAATACCGCCACTAGTCCGCGAACGTCACAGCCCTCTTTTTCCAGTGCTTGTACTGCTTTTATTGAGCTCTTGCCGGTAGAAATAAGATCTTCGATAACAATCACCTTGTCACCTTTTTCAAATTCACCCTCAATTAAACGCTTTGCACCGTGCTCTTTGGCAGTAGATCTTACGTACACAAATGGCAGACCCAGTTCTTGAGCAACCAATACTCCCAATGGAATTCCACCCGTAGCCACACCCGCAATACAATCCGGAGAAGCAAATTCCGCCTCTATTTTTCTCACCATTTCCTGGCGAATGTAAGTGCGAATTACGTGGTGTGATAAAATTTTACGATTGTCGCAGTAAATTGGAGAATTCCAGCCTGAAGCCCAGGTGAACGGATTCTCCGGATTAAGTTGAACTGCTTTGATTTTAAGAAGAAATTCCGCTACTTTCAGCTCCGACTCAATGCCTTCATTCATGCAGCAAATGTATAAAGTTTTCATCAATGGAAACCCTTTGGTGATAACGAATAACAGTAAAGATTTCGAGGAAAAAGTTGCTGTTGATAAACATGTTTTTATAGGGAAAAATGACCTTGAGCTACAAGTTAAAAAAGTGCTCAGGAACGAAATTAAACTTCTATGGGTTTTTGCGTTCGATATTCAAGAGTGCTGGAAAGTTTTTAAGTCCTTTTTTAAATGTATAGACGCTGGTGGTGGAATTGTTCGCAACGACAAGGATGAGGTCCTGTTTATTTTCAGAAGAAAGAAATGGGATTTGCCTAAGGGAAAAGCAGAGCGAGGTGAACAAATCAACGAAACTGCACTTCGGGAAGTGGAAGAGGAGTGTGGTATTAAAGTAAAACTGGATGATCCTGAGATTTACACAAGCTCTTACCATGTGTACAAAGAAGCGGGAAAATATGTTCTAAAAACCAGCTATTGGTTTCTTATGCACATTGATGAAAATAGTCCGGCTCCAACCCCCCAGGCGGAGGAAGAGATTGAAAAAGTAGATTGGGTGCACCCAGAAAATTTTTCGGTGGTTTACCGAAATTCTTTTTTTAACATCATCGATTTATGTGAGCACTACGTGCAAGATCAGCAGGTGCTTAACCTTTAGCTTGTACCTCTCTTTTTATGGTAGAAAGCAGTTCATCCAGACTAGAGCTGTAATGCTTGATAATTTTTCCTTCCTCATCACACAGCATAAAATGAGGAATGGAGCTAATACCAAGTTGGTCTATAACCCGAGGGTTTTCGAAGTAATTTAATTTTGTAGCATTGAGATTTGGCACCAAATCCAAGGCTTTTTCTCCCATCTCTTTATTTTCCCCAACAGCAACTAGCACAAGATTTAATCGATCTCCCCAAGTGCTTTGCATATTCTGCAGATTCACAAGTTCATTTAAAGCCACCTGGCTCCAGGGTGCCCAGAATAAATAAAGCGTTGGCTTTCCCCTAAATTCACTGGTATTCACCTTCTTATTATCATAGGAACCGAAGTCCACATCAGGCAAGGGTTTTCCAGGTTTTAAATAGGTGAGCTCATGAGCCACGTTTGTCGCTACTTTTCTAACATCTTCGTAAATGCTTCTAACTCTCAATTGCTCGCAAATTTCCAAGAGGTTCTCTCTATTGTATTCTTCCAGGTTGTAGGTTTCCTGAATTCCGTGGAGAGCAACCAGCTCGCGTAATTTTAAATCTTCCAGGAAATCATTTTTCTTCAATTCTTCCAGGATTCTATATGCGCGAGGAGCAACATTAACAGTAAGTTTTATTTCGGGATTTTCGCTAAAGCGATCTATTTCCTGAAAGATATTTGGAAAAAACTCCTTAATAAAAATCCCAAACTCTGGGTTTCTTGTATTATAGGCTGCGCTATCCAAAAACAGCTCGTGTACTTTTTCGGGGTTTAATCCCCCATTTAACAAGGCATTTGCGCAAGCAAAGTGGATGTAGTTTCCAACAAAATCGTAGGCCGCGTATTTACTGCTGTATTCTTTCCAAAAAGCTAATAGGTCTCTTCTATACTCAGTAGTAAAGGCGGAATTTATGCGTTGTAGGTAAAAAGCTTCTAAGGCCAGGTTAAACTCGCCAATTTGGAGATTAGGGTCGGAGTCTGGTAAATCGTACAAAGTAACATCTACCTCATTTGTACCTCCAAAACTCTTTATTTGATCGTTGGGCAAATCAGGGAAATACAAGGAGTAGGTATTACCGGATTTAAGATATACCCGACCAATTATTCGGTTTATGCTGATCTCAGCAGCCAGGATTCCTTCAAAGTTAATTTCCAACTTAAAATTACCTTCTGCATCAACCTTTGCTTCGCCTAAAAAAACTTTGCGATCACTAATGGCATCGTCTAAACCATAAATAAATACAGGCTTGTTCAAGTAGGAGTTTCCGGCACTCCCTTTTATGGTGGTAAATGCGGCAAGGCAGGGAAGGGAAATAATGAGTGCAACTAAGCCTAGGAAAAAAGATTTCATTTGGAAATGCTGGGTATTTGAATTGAATCTGG
>JBMYJC010000348.1:0-2636 GCA_049594055.1 Luteibaculum sp.
GCGGTTGATCCCTCCTTTAATTTCCATTCCCACCAAAGCTCCACCCATTCGCATTTGTGAAGCACTTAGGACATATTGCGCGTAGGTTTTGGATCCAGGGTAAATAACCTGTTCCACATCTTCGTGCTGCTGAAGGTAGCAGGACAAACTCTGGGCATTTCCACAATGCCTTTCCATGCGTAATGCCAGGGTTTCAAGGCTTTTAGAAAGCACCCATGCATTAAAAGGAGAAAGACTTGCCCCTGTCCTGCGCAAAAAGTCATAAGCCAGACTCACGGGTTCTTTTTTTCCAACAATGGCACCTCCAAGTACTCTTCCTTGCCCATCGAGGTATTTAGTGGCAGAGTGCACAACCAAATCGGCTCCAAAATCTACCGGGTTTTGCAGATACGGGGTGGCGAAACAGTTGTCTACCACAAAAAGAATTTCATGGTTTGCGCAGAGTTTACCCAAAAAACTTAAGTCCGCTGTTTTTAGGGTAGGGTTGGATGGCGTTTCAACATAGAGGATTCGCGTGTTGGGCCTAATGGCCTCTTCCCACTGTTGATTGTCCTCCACCGACACGTAAGTGAATTCTACCCCCATTTTAGGTAGGATCTCACTCACAATGTGTCGGGTATTTCCAAAAATGGCACTTGATACTACCACATGATCCCCTTGCTGTAAAAAGGGCACAAAAGACAAGTAAACCGCAGCCATGCCAGATGCGGTAGCAATGCCACTTTCGCAACGTTCCAAGGCACATAGTTTGCGCACAAATTCATCGGTGTTGGGATTGGAAAATCTGGAGTACAAGTTTCCTTCCAATTCCCCGCTAAACAGTCCAGCTCCTTCCTCAGCAGAATCAAAAACAAAACTGGAACTCAGAAATAATGGGGTACTGTGTTCTTTATGTTGGCTTCGCTCGGTTTGCGTTCGAATTGCCAAAGTCTCAAAATGGTAATCAGTCATGGTGAATTTTATATGACGTGCCTATTTCTGCTGTCTTTTCCAGGATAAAATGCACGGAGCAGTATTTTTCTACACCCCATGCAATAGCCCTTTCCAGTTTGCTGGCATCCACATCGCCCCATAGGTCAAAATGAATGCGGATCTGGGTAAAGAGCGCGGGAATCCCATCGCTTCGGTCGGCACTAACCGATACCTTGTAATTGGAAATGTTTTGCTTTTGCTTGCTTAGGATGTTCACAACATCCACACTCATGCATCCGCCCAAACCCACCAATAGTAACTCCATAGGGCGGAAGCCATCATTGCCCGCTTCCATGCTTGGCGATGCACAAACAGGAAATGTGCTTTGAGCGTTGTGCGCAAAAAATTGAAATTTCTTTTCAGCGGCTTTCGTAATTGTAATCTCCATTCCATAAGTTTTAAATGCTTATCCGGAAAGAGATCAAAAATGCCTTAGAATCGTAGGATATACTGTGATATGCAGCTACTTATCTGTCCCCTAAACGGGGTAGGATTTAGCACCTTTTCCGACTTTGAATCGGATGGTTGCTAAGGTTTCTTCGGGCCTTTCCCTCCACCTTTCTGGATAAGAGACGTAAATGAACGTAAATTCGGCTGCGAATATATTTGTTTTTTCCTAAAACCAAATATTATACCGTTAAATATTAGCTAAAGGCAAAAATTCCAAAACAAATATGGCGCAGGCAAAATTCCCGGATCATTTTAATTACTTGTTGGTACCCGGCTATGGCGGGATAGAATTTAAGCACTGGATTCGGTCCTGGGCAAGAATCCTTCCCAACTGCCATGTGCTGCGCCAGACTAACTTTCAAGCACCCGATTGCCCACTTTGGATGCAAGCCCTCCACAATAAATTGTTGAGTTTGACGGATAAACCTACGGTTATTATTGCGCACAGCCTGGGAGTGTGCACTAGTCTGCATTACCTAAAGAAGCACAAAGCAGAAGGGATTGCCGCCTTACTATTAGTAGCCATGCCAGAACCTGAAAGGCATGAATTTCACGATGGAACATGGAAAGCTTTTCTTCCTCTCCCCGATTCACAAATCAAGCAGCCCGCTCGCTTTGTGTATAGCGAAAACGATGAATATTGTACCGTTAGCAATAGCTTGGAATGGGCAAAAAAGCTAAACATAGAGCCAGTTTCAGCTGGAGAATCAGGACATATTGGAAGCAGTGCTGCCTTGGGAGAATGGGAAGTTGGGCAAAATATTCTCATTCAACTTTTAAAATCTATGGAATAACGAGCACCATAAACGGATGCATTCAATTCATACACCACCTCCATGCACCTTGCTAATAACCATAAATTCATAGAATTCACATTTCTTAAGATGGTTACAGAGCATTAGAAAAGAATTACCCATATCTAGGTATATGTTAAGCCTGAGTTAAGAACTATGTTTGCCCAAATTATTTCCTATGAGAATATTTACCCGTATAAGCTTTTTTAGCCTTGCTTTAATGCTGTTTTCCTGCGGAGGAACCGATGAAAAAGTTGAACAAGTGGTTAACATATATACCCACCGCCACTATGATGCCGATAAAATTGTTTGGAAAAAATTACCTCGCGTTTGATAATGCATCTTCAAACTTTCCCACTTGCTTTCTCAACTGGCTTTGTTTTTTTTGCTCGTTTGGACTTTTACATGACTGATAGATCT
>JBMYJC010000349.1:0-2630 GCA_049594055.1 Luteibaculum sp.
TTATTATAGCAGGTGAGGCAAGTGGAGATTTGCATGCATCCAACCTGGTGAAGGCATTGCTCAAGCAAGAGCCACAGCTAATTTGCCAAGGTTTGGGTGGAGACCTAATGCACGAACAGGGGGTGAAAATCCTTAAGCATTACCGCGAAATGGCATTTATGGGTTTCGCAGAGGTAATTGCCAACATTAGAACCATTGCTAAAAATTTCCGGCACGTTAAAGGCTGGATAGAGGATTTTAAGCCAGATGTCCTGGTTTTGGTGGATTATCCGGGTTTTAATATGCGGATGGCAACTTGGGCCAAAAAGCGAGGTATAAAAGTAGTGTACTACATTTCACCGCAGGTTTGGGCTTGGAAAGAAGGTAGGGTGAAAACCCTAAAAGCTACCGTTGATAAGATGCTCTGCATCCTGCCTTTTGAGGTGGATTTTTACGCTAAACACAATATGCCTGCGCACTTTGTTGGGCATCCGCTGTTGGATGCAATTGCTAACAGAAATCCCAATAGAGAAGAATTTCTAGAACAGTGGTCGCTTCCAACCGATAAAAAACTAATTGCCGTTTTGCCCGGTAGTAGAAAACAAGAGATAGAGCGCATGTTGCCCTATTTTCTTGAACTACAGTCAAAATTTCCCCAATACCTTTTTGTTTTGGCCAAGGCTCCCTCATTGGAGGATGAATATTATGAAGGCTGGACGCGCAGTAAACCCATTGAAGCCGTTCGGGACACCTATGGCCTTTTAGAAAATGCTTACGCGGCTATTGTCACTTCTGGTACCGCCACCTTGGAAACAGCACTCTTTGGAGTGCCCCAAGTAGTTTGCTATAAAGGAGGCAATATTTCATACCAAATAGCCAAAAGGTTAGTTAAGATATCGTACATCAGCTTGGTAAACCTAGTTTTAAACAGGGAAGTTGTTAAGGAATTGATTCAACAGGACTTAAATTCAGAGCAATTGGAGCTGTATTTTAGCAGGCTGTTAGAAGAAGGGAAACGGGAACAACTAGCCCTGGACTATAAAGAACTTAGAGAAAAACTTGGCGGAGAAGGAGCATCATATAACGCAGCTACTGAAGTATTGCATTTGCTTGCTTAGCAGCCTTTTTTGCCTAAGCGCCATTGCGCAGGACGATACCCTTTTAGTTTCCCTTTACGATCAAAGCAAGATCAGTAAGGTGTTCATCAACCCCTATCAAGGAAGTTATATTTTAATAACCGAGAATAATCCTCCCTACGAATTACAGAGCGGAGACTGGGTGCGAGTATCGAAAAAGGAGGGAGCCTTTACGGTTCAAACCGCATATAAGGATTTTGGGCTTAGTAGAAAGGTTTTTATTAAGCAGAACCAAGCCTCAGGATTATTAAAGATTTTACCAGAAGAACCCCGGAAGGTAGAGCAGTGGTATGGTGGCAACCTGGAACTACGCTATACATTAAAGGGTATAAAACTCATAAACCGCGTGGCTTTGGAGGAGTATACCGCGGGCGTTGTACAAGCAGAAAGTGGGGTAGAACAAAATGAGGAGTACTACAAGGTTCAGGGAATAATTTGCCGAACCTTTGCCATTAGCAACTTGGATAAGCACGCAGCCGAAGGATTTAATCTATGCGATCAGGTGCATTGCCAAGTGTATCACGGTCAAGCCCGATTTCCCAGCTATATAAAACCGGCTATAAAAAGCACTACTGGTTTGGTTTTGGTGGATAGTAACCTAAAATTAATTGATGCAGTATTTCATAGCAATTGTGGGGGCTCTACTGTGAACAGTGAAGATTATTGGACAGCACCTATTGACTATTTGCGCGGCCGCGAAGATTCCTATTGCGCGGGAATGCCGCACTGGAATTGGAATTTTACCCTGGAAAATAAACAGTGGTTAGGTTACCTGGAGCAAAAATTTAATTTTCCAGTCACCGATTCAGTGCACGCATACAATGCTAAAAACTGGATCCCACAGGAAAGGGGTAAATGGTTTTTGAATCAAGCTTTTCGTGTGCCTCTAAGAACTATCAGAGAAGACTGGCGATTAAAGAGCACTAACTTCTCTGTCTCGGAACAAAATGGCCGTGTTGTTTTGCAAGGAACAGGATTTGGCCACGGGGTTGGACTCTGCCAGGAAGGAGCGATGGGCCGTAGTAAAACCCAATCCTTTGCAGAAATCCTGCACTTCTACTACCAAGGGGTTTATTTGGTGGATAAAAGCAACGTGCCTTTCTATCGTAAATTTAAGTAAGGATATACTCCTTAATGTTTAGCTAAAGTTTCGCTGTTTGAACTAATGGGGGGAATTTGTAATTTTTAGCGTGATCCCCGCCCAACTGCCTTTAATAAAAATTGCCCTTGCTTTCATAGCCGCGGTTTTAATGGCTATTTATTTCCCTTTTTACCAAAGTCTGGTGAATTGCCTTTTGGTAATGGCAATTTTGCTTTTGTTTTTACCGCGTCCAAAACCAGATTTTCTGTTTTACCGAGGTTTATGTTGGGTGCTTATTAGTTTTTGCACCGTTTATAATTACACCGCCATTTCCTGGTTGGGCTTATCTCCTGATTTACCTGAAAAAAATAAGGCCATCCATAAGGTGGAAATTTGGGAGGTAAAGCAGCAGGATAGTTTGCGTTTTAGGGCAT
>JBMYJC010000350.1:0-2612 GCA_049594055.1 Luteibaculum sp.
ATTGCTCCAGAGGTATTCGCTAAAACCGGGAGGTGCTTCCAGTCTAACGTTTCCATGCCCTTCACAGAGCACAACATCTTCACTTAAATTCCCGATTTTATCGCAGCTCGCATCAAAGTAGGCATAGCCGAAATGGTCTCCGAGCGCACAATCGCTAGTAGTGAATTCTACCGTTATTTCTTCACCGATATAATCTCCAACCGGTCCAATCTTTATAAAGGGTACCAGAAACACCGTTCTTAAACCCTGCAGTGCCGTCTCCAGCATAGGATTCAAAAAAGCCACAGTTAATTTCTTCTCCGTTTTCTCTAAAAACTCGAACCCGAAAGTAGGGTTGCTTTTCTTTTGCGTGCCCTGGGTCTTGGAAAACTACTGCATAGTAATAGGTAAGGAATGTGGAGCTCTGGTCAATTTTATAGGTGTAGGTCATTCGTTCTGCCTGAGCTTCTGCTTTAGAATTTCCAAGACGAATAGAAAACCTGCCTGTGAATGGATTATTCACCTGGATATTTGAGAAAGGATCCTTGGTGCCGGCCGAGGTTACAACATGCCTGCCATATGGGCTATTGATGGGGTCCTTTGTAAAATCTTCTGAGGCAGCTGGGACATTATAGGTGCCAACAAATTTTTTCCAGCCATCAATCTCTGAAGTTTCCGTAGAAACTCCGGCACATGCCCTGCATACGTTCTCTTCACAATTGAGGCAATCATCCTTTTCAATTTTAGTGATTCTAACCCTTGCGTTGTGGGGTGTTGTGGAGTACATGGAAGCCAGGGCAAAGAAGACCGTGTCACCAGCAGAAAGGTTAGCGGAGAAGGATGTGCTATCCATTCCCTTAATTATTTTGGCCTCTTTAAGTTTCGCTGAGTTATCCGGACAACCCTTAAATAAATACATGGCATCGGCTTTTTCCCCTTCTAAAGTGGTAAATAGGTAACAGGCATCTTCCTGAGGAACGAAACGAATAAGTTTGGTTACGAGCCTGTAATAAAGGAGCGGATTGTAGCCAGTTGATGGAAACCAAAAGCGGTTATCATCGCAGGGATAATACCATAGGTAATCATTAAAACTGTCTGAGTTATTTAGGTTTTCATATGGCTTTTCGCAAGAGCCCAGAAGCTCGTCCTCGTCAATCTCGGTAAGTGAAAACTTAAAATCGTAAGTGCTTTGCTGCCGCTCGCTAGAAAGGGCTATGTAATATGTACCAGGCTCAAAGAGCGTCACTTTACTAGCCGGTGATTCTGGAAATACAGAGTTTGAAATGCACTTAGATCCCAAATCCATGGGGCAATCTTTAAACACTTGGACACGGGGAGTTCCAGGATAGCTTGTGTGCTGGTAGTTCAAAGACACGCATTTAGGTTGGTCAATTACAAATTGATATAAGCGATAATAGGGTAAGGGTTTACAATTCAGTTCTATTGGATCCGGATAAAAAGTACACTCGAAATTACCCTCATCCTCAAAAATATCTCCTGTAATTTCTCTGGCATTTTCACAGGATATTATTTCTACTGGACTGGCGTCAATGTCCAGTTGAAAGGGTATACAACCAGTGGATGAACCAGATACTGTGAAGTAATAGTCTTTACCGGCCTCCAAAATAACCTTAGCAGTATCCATAGTGTAGCCTAGGCATTTTTGTCCGTTGGCGGTTTTTCTGCAACTCTCACCTATGTTTAATAGCGCATTACTGTCTGGAGATTGCAATTGAATATCTACACAAACCCTTTGGTCTGTTGCGGGGTAGAAGTATGTGACTTCTAGACTTTGATTTCTCTGGGATTCGTAATTCTCATAAGTACTGTCAGAGCAAAGAGGATAAAATACGTGGGAGGAAAGAGGTTTGCCGTTGCAAGTATTTTCTGAGGAGCTGAAGGGGAAGGAATCCAATTCTACTCTGTGCATTGCACAGGGGTCTGTGTATTCAGTGCATTTTCCATCTCGCCTTATATCAATCATGTAATCCCCACAATTAATAGTTCTACCTGGTACATAGGGAGTTTCTCCTCCTCCTGTTCCAGGCAGGGTTATTGCATTTGTACCCAAGGCTAGGTAATAGGTTTTGCCGGGCTCTACATCCATATTATGGGTGTAGGGAACCGTGTTCTCCCATATACATTCCGCTGCAGTTCCCATGGGGCAAACCTCAGATAGCGCTATTGCATATCCGTAAAGAAAGGAACCTGAGAGGTTAGACAACTCTACTGAAATGCAGTAGACGTGTTGAGGAATTGTAATTTCAAAAACCTGACCTTTTCCATCGTAAATATTGGTACCACATAAAGGTTGAATGGGCTGCCTGGAGCAATTGTCTCCCTCATATCTATAAGGCAGGGAGGTAACTTTCTTACTGCCGAAACAATAGGTGGTTTGTCCAAATATTGTTGGAGATATGAATAGAAAAATAAGCAGGGGCAGTAATCTGAAATACAATTTCTCCGGGATATAGTCAAATCTACAATACCCACATGGATAATACAATAATGCCCATAAGCGCTGTTTACTATTTGCGCCTAATTTTTAATCCCAGAATAGGCAACCTTAAAAAAAGGTAGAAAGAATGGTATAAAATTATTGCTCTATTTCGATGTCTGCATTGGTTAGGGGT
>JBMYJC010000351.1:0-2590 GCA_049594055.1 Luteibaculum sp.
CAAATCCTGTATCCACTCACTCGAAATGTTGGCGAAAGACCCATTTGGAAATTACTATTTCTTAAAGCGCATTCTCATTTTCACCATGGGATGCTTAACCTGGTTTCGCTATGCCTTGGTTAACAAGGTTCAGGTTAGCGGAATGGAGAAATTATCTGATCTCCCTAAAACAGGAGTTCTATTTGTTAGCAATCACCAGAGCTATTTTGCCGAGGTAATTTTGCTGTATCATCTGTTTGCAGCGCAAAAAAACGGCATCATAAATCGCTTAACCCTGCCCTGGTATCTTCTTAACCCAAGGGTTAGAACTTATTTTATTGCCGCAGTAGAAACCATGCAGTCTGGGTTTATTCCAAAACTGTTTGCTTATGCAGGTTCCGTTTCCATTAAACGCACATGGCGAGAGGCGGGAAAAAATGTAAACCGAAAAGTGGATCTAAAGGACATTTCCAACATTGGGACAGCTCTTGAAGGAGGTTGGGTTATAACTTTTCCTCAAGGAACAACCGCACCCTACGTCCCTGGCAGAAGAGGAACTGCACACATCATAAGAAAATATGACCCGGTGGTGGTGCCTATTGTGATTGATGGCTTTAGGCGAGCATTTGATAAAAAAGGATTATTCCTTAAAAAAACAGGAACTACCTTAAGCGTGAAATTTAAGGATCCAATGCACTTTAGTGCAGACATTGATGCCGAGCGTATGATGGATGAGATTATGTTGGCTATTGAACAGCGGCCTATTCCACAATCTGTAGCCAATTTTTAAAGGTTATACTTTAGAGCAAAGCGAAATTTCTCTTTCTGCTTTTTGCCCACTGCAACCCTTTTAAATCCAAATGATTCTAACATATCCGGAAAATCATTTTTTTCCTGAAGCGCTACATAATAAGTAAATGACTTTGTTTGGTTAGCGGCAGCTGAGGTGGCTAATTTCCTCAATAACCAATGTAAGGCTCTCTGGTCGTTTGCCTGGTGGAGATACCCAGATTTTATGCGGAGCTTTTGAGCACTCTCTTGTTTTACCAAAAATGCACAGAGGTAGTAAGTCTCTTTCTGTGAAAAGGCCACATCGTATTTCTCCAGACGCTTTGATGGAATTTTAAAGTTTTCTATCAAAGCTTCGGGAGCATCTTTTCCCGCAACCCAATCAAAAAGCATCGTGCCGGTAACCGATTTCTTGGGAATCAAACCCCTGCGGTTCCACTTCTCTCGTTGCAATTTTTTGCGTTTCCGCTGTTGCCATAAAAACCACGAAACCGCCAAAATGGCTAGAATAATTCCAGCAATCCATACCTTACTTAACAGTCGGGCTCTTTCCTCCCAACTCATTACCTGTAAAAACATATTTCCTAGCTTGACAATAATAATATCTTTACTCTGCCACTAAATTGGCGTTAGACCTAAATTTTACATTTGCCAAAACAAACCCTATGAAAACAAAGCTTAAACCTTCCTTCATCTGGCAATTTTGCATGGCGCTTTTGGTACTGGTTGGATGTAACCAAGCCGAAGTTGCCAAATTGCGCTCCGAAAATGCTGATTTAATGGGAAAAGTAGAAGAACTGGAATACAAATCAGACCTAAAAGACTCCACGATTAACGATTTCTTTAAAGACTTCAATGAGATTGAAGCCAATTTGCGAGAAATAAAAAAGAAAGAGCAAGGATTAGTAAGTAAAAAAGTGGGATCAGGTGATCTTCCTAAAAGCGATAAGGAACGCATCATTTCTGACATTAAATCCATTAATGAACTGCTGAGCGAAAACGCCAAAAAAATCAAGGGCTTAAATGCCAAGCTAAAAAACGCCAACGTTAACATCTCTGAGTTTCAGCGTATGATTGCTAGTTTGGAAGCCTCGGTTTCTGAGAAGAACATGGAAATAGACCAACTTAGAAGCAATTTGGCCAACGCCAATGACGCCCTTTCTGCTCTAAATGACCTTTACATTGAAAGCGTTATGGAGGCAGAGGCCAGGCAAGAAGAGCTAAACACCGCCTTTTACGCCTTTGGAAGCTTCAAAGAATTGAAAGAAAACAATGTACTTACTAAAGAAGGTGGACTAGTTGGAATTGGGGCTACTAAAACCTTAAAAGAAGATTTTAATCGCGGCTATTTTAAGGAGATCGATATTCAACAAAGTACCAGTATTCCACTTTACAGCGCTAAAGTGAAGATGGTAACTAATCATCCACCCAAAAGCTACAAGTTGGAAATGGAAAATGACACCTACACTCTAAAGATTTCTAACCCCGATTTATTTTGGTCAACCAGCAAATACCTGGTTATTATAACCGGATAAGCTAGGAATCTAATATACCCCCAAGCGAAAACCGAGCCCAGCTCGGTTTTTTTTTACCTTGTTAAGCCATAGACTACCATGAATAATAAATACATCTACCCACAGAAAGTCCTGATTGCTTGGGGAGAAAGCATAGGAGGAAATAAAAAAATTACTATTAAACATGGTGACGATGACTTTTTAACTTATGATGATCCTACAGTTATACCCGATGGTACATTTTATGAATATAATGAAAAAAATAATAGAAAAGTTATAGACTTTTATGAATCTAGAGAAAAATATAA
>JBMYJC010000352.1:0-249 GCA_049594055.1 Luteibaculum sp.
CATCCAAAGGAACCTGGCTGTAAAACTCAGGCGCTCCCTTTAACTTTTGTTTTACGCTCAATTCAACATCAAAATTGTTGCCGTTTGGAGTAGAGCTCATTTCGCGGGTTTCAAATTGAGGAAATCCTGGATTCATAACCCAATTGCTAAAAAATGGCGTTAAATCCACCTCAGAAATGGCGCTTAATTCTGTCATTAAATCTCGGCTTGAAACCGATTCAAAACGATGGCGATTTAAAAATTCGCTCA
>JBMYJC010000352.1:259-2582 GCA_049594055.1 Luteibaculum sp.
GCTGGAAAAAAAGAGCTCATCGCCCAGGTAGCCCCTAAGGGTATGTGCAATATCCGCCCCTTTTCGGTACACATGATCACCATAGGTGTGCTTTAAAGGCACGCTGTCAAGGGCCCAGAAACCGTCCTCCAAATGGTGGGGGTAGCGCAAAACGTACAAGTGCCTGCTGGCCACATCCTCCTCATATTCTCCCCTGCCGTACACATGCTCCAAAAACAGCGATTCGCAGTAGCTGGCCATTCCTTCATTAATCCACATTTCCTCGGCTTTATGGCAGGTGGCCAAATTTCCCCACCAGCTATGGGCAAGCTCGTGGGCCATCAGGGTTTCAGAACCCAGTCCGCCAACACCGGAGGTTCTTGGATAAGCAATGTTGGTAGCGTGTTCCATAGCACCCGAATTAAATGGAACCATAGAGTATCCAATTTTTTCCCAGCGATATGGCCCAAATGCGTTCTCAAAGGCATCAACCGCGGGACCTAAGTTGGCAAAGGAAGATTTTACGGCTGAAGTGTCATTGGACAGCGCATAAATCTCAATAGGAATATCTTTTTCTTTTCCTGCATGGCTTAGATGAACGGTTGAGTATGAGCTAACGGCTACGCAAGCCAGGTAAGTAGGGATTTTATCTTCCATAATCCACTCATTGGCTACTTTGCCACTTGGGAGATTATAGCGGTTTGCCAGGTGACCGTTGCAAGCAGCAATTTCGCCAGCCGCGGTTATGATGTTAAAAGAGTAGGTGGAGCGTTCCACAAAATTATCGAAGCATGGAAACCAGGCTCGACCAAAATTGTGTGGATAGGATTCGAATCCAACCCCTAAATTAAAAGCATAGCCACTTTGCATGTAAAACCCTCCCCATCCAGATGGATCAATGGAGGGAGTACCTCGGTAGTAAACACGAATAGCTGAACGCTCACCCAAATCATAAATTCCATCCAGCTCCGCCACCAGTAAGGTGTCGTTGTAGGAATAGGATAGCGGTGCACCGTTCTGAATAATGGAATCAACAGTGAAGCCAAGAAGGTCCAGGCTTATGCTACTTACGCCATCCATTTTAGGCTGGAAGTCGATCGTGCAGGATCCAGATATGGCCCTACTTGCTATGTTGCTGATATCCAGTTCTATATGGTAGTTGAGGATGTCAAGGGTATCGCTGCGCATGTTTTCTAACTCCGAAGACTTAAAATGCAGCTCTTGCTTATAGTGATTACAATTGGGTTTTTGAGCGGCCAAACCTTTGCTTAGGGCTGAGAGTATCAGGAAGGCAAATATTGATTTCATAGCGCTGGGAAAGTAGTAAAAAGAGGGAATTGGAAAATGTATTGGAAATAGTGGAGAGATGGGATTAGGAATCGATTTAACAATCGTAAGAAAAGCTGAAAAGGCGAAAAGCTGGAAGGTAATTCGCAATCCAGACGAAACGGATTGCATCTGCATTGCTGACAATCCGAAGGATTCGTCAGTAGTGAAGATCTGGAATCCATTGTCCTTATTGCTTGATTGCTTTATTGATTAATTAATCTGCCCTCCCATAAACTTCTAGCCAGAGTCTATTCTGCATAATTTTTGGATAAGTTTTTTGTGGTCGTAAATAGATTACGACCTGGCGACTTTACTTTGTGGTAAATACAGGTGGAAATGGATTTACTCTTTTTAATTCTTGGCTTAGCGGTAGGGGCTGCGCTGGGTTACTTTATTGCAAATAGAAAGGGCGCTGGTGCTCAGATAGATTTTAATCATTGGGTAGAAAAATCGGTGTTGGAAGCCGAAAAACAGCAGCGGCATGAACTTCAGAAGAGAAATGATCAGTTGCAACAACAAGTGTTGGGATTAAACAGTGAAAATGCTGGTTTAAAAAGTCGTTTGCAATCCTTACAAGAGAAGCTGGAGGAGCAGAAGGATGAATTAAATCGCCTAAACGAGCGTTTTAAGAACGAATTCCAGGTACTGGCCAATGAGATTCTGGAAGAGAAGAGCAAAAAGTTCGTGGATATCAATAACGAGAAGTTGGAGATCCTTTTAAATCCGCTCAAAGAGAAAATAACAGCTTTTGAAAAACAAGTTGCAGAGGCTTATGAAAAGGAAACAAAAGAGAAGACAGCTCTAAAATTTGAGTTGGATAAGATCGTGGAAATGAATCGCAAGATGTCTGAAGAAGCCGAGCGATTAACCAATGCATTAAAAGGCGATAGCAAATATCAAGGCGATTGGGGAGAGATTCAGTTGGAAAGAATTTTGGAGCGCGCAGGTTTGGAAGAAGGAATTCATTTTGAAACCCAAGGCAATTACAAAAACGAACAAGGCCAAAACATTAGGC
>JBMYJC010000353.1:0-2229 GCA_049594055.1 Luteibaculum sp.
AGAATAAAAGGTGCTGTTATCGCCTCCAGCATCTGTAATGGCTACTAATCTGTTTTGGATGTAGGCATAAGCAGTGGCAGAAATGGTCAAATTGGGCAAGGGCTCTGCACCTAACTGCGTCCAGGTTTCTCCGTTATCCGATGAGAAAAAACTCAAGCCACCATTAAACCCACCCTGACAAACCATAATGGAATCCTTTCCAATTAAACTGAGAGCGTACACATAAGCGCCCTTGTCTTTATTGGTTTCGGTCCAGGCGGTATCAGCAAGATCTGAATAGCGCAGGCCAAAATTTGTCCCCCCTAAAAACACCTTATCTCCAGAAGTAAGCATGGAACCGGCTATTCCAGATGGATAGCCAAAAATGCGGGGCAGTCCATTGTAAAAAACTTCCCAGTTATCACCATAATCTTCACTTTTATAAACCCGATCGAGATTATTGGTGGCCATATACAAGGTATTGCCACGCATGGTAAATGCCTCTGGATTTGAGTTTGGAAGGAGGTCTCCTCGACAAATTTCCCAATTACCTCCAGGTAGGCGGTATCATTTGTGGTCCAAAGCGCATCAAAAATTCCCCCTTCAATGGGGCCTTTCGTAGAATAGAATTGAGCACTCAAGCCCAAACTCAATATGCTGAATAAAAAAAGTACAGGTGTTTTCATAGCCCTAGATTTTGTTTCAAATCTCGCCACTTCACTCAGTGAGATCAATACAGAGGAATGGGTAAATCATATACCGAGTACTCGGTATAATCTTATTGCTATTTTCACCTCATTCTACTTAGACTTCCTATGAATAAAGTTTTTGGCCCTATACTTTTTCTTCTCTGCACCACATTGGGAATGGGCCAGTCCAGGAATGATATCCTGGAAAAAGCATCAGAGAGCTTATACAGCGATTTAGACCGCTCGCTTCACATTTGCGATTCACTTTTGTCTATCTCGGGCCTGGAAGCGGAGTTTAAAGCAAAAGCATTAAAAATAAAGGGCGTAGCAATCTACTTTAAGGGCAAATTCGAAGATGCCACCACATTATACTTACAGGCCCTAAAGATCTATGATGAAAAAAATGATCTGGCGGGAAAATCGGCTGTGTTAAATGAGCTGGGAACCCTCCAAAAAAAATTGGGCTCTCTGGAAAAGGCGAAGGAAAGTTTTTCAGAAGCAAAAGACTACGCCCAAAAAGCGAGAGATACACTTTTATTGGCAACCTCCTGTAGCAATTTGGGCTTGGTTTACAGCGAAGAGAAAAAATGGGATCTGGCACTAGATCAATTTAGACAGTCACTGGATTTAAAAATTGCCATTGAGGAATGGAATCATGCTTCTTATGACCTCAACAACATGGCTTACGTGTATGCCGAGCAGCGCAACTACAATAAGGCCATTTCCTACATGGAAAAAAGCCTTGCCCTGCGGCAAGAGCATGGAAACAAGCGTGGAGTGGCCATTTCCATTAATAATCTGGGAGAAATGTACCTGGAATCTGGTCTGGAGGAAAAGGCACTGAGCAATTTTAAAGATGCATTGCAAGCAGCAAGGTCCATAGGTTTTGCAGATTTGGAACGTCACGTGCTCAAAATGTTGATGGAAACCCATCGAAAACTCGGAAAGTACCAGGAGGCCCTCACCTATTACGATGCTTATTCTGTTTTGGGAGATTCCCTTATGAGTGAACAAAAGCTTCGACAAATAGAGGAACTGCAAACGCAGTATGAAACGGAGAAAAAAGACCAGGAAATTGCCCTGCTAAATAAAGAGAGCGAGTTGCAAGCATCTATCATTCGCCAAAATACTGTGCTAATAATTGCCCTGGTGGTTTTCTTGATTTTATTGATAAGCTTAGGCTTGTTGTGGCGGCAGCGCTACCTGGCTAAGCAATCTGCCCAAATACAAGCAGAGCGCATTCAATTGAAGCAGGAACAGATTAAGGCCGTGTTAGAATCTCAGGAGCAAGAAAGAAAGCGTTTTGCCAGTGATTTGCATGATGGCATGGGGCAATTAATCTCTGCGCTAAAGTTGCATCTCAACAAATGGGATAAGGCCAGTAATTCCAACGAAATACACAAAAACGAAAGCTTGGGAATCATTGAGGAAATGCAACAAGACGTAAGGGATATGGCTTTCAACCTCATGCCATCCATACTGGAGAATCAAGGCTTAAAAGCCGCAGTAAGCACCTGGATTAACAAACTAAACCGCAGTGGCGAAATAACATTGCATTTAG
>JBMYJC010000353.1:2239-2578 GCA_049594055.1 Luteibaculum sp.
AGTTTGACTAAGGAGCAAGCACTGCACATTTACCGCATTATGCAGGAATGGATTTCTAATATTTTACGCTACAATAGCGCCAAGGAAATTTTTCTACAGATTATTGAGCATGAGGATGAAATTTCTTTGCTAATTGAGGATGACGGACATGGTTTTAATACGGACGAATTTACCAAAGGACAGGGGAACGGTTACAGAACCATAAGTTCCAGATTGGACATTTTGAATGCAAACATGCATATAGATTCCAACCCCAAAAACCGCGGTTCACATTTTGAGGTAAACATCCCCATCCTAAAAACAGCCTAAGTACAGCTACATGATTGATATGAAAATTCT
>JBMYJC010000354.1:0-2568 GCA_049594055.1 Luteibaculum sp.
TTCGTGCGCTTCTTGTGCACCCTTTGATTTACTACTGTATTTACGTTGGTGATGGTATTTATCTCCGTATTCTCCGGTAATAGCTGCCTTGGCCCCGCTCAATGCAGTATCAGAAAGGTTTACAGAGTCCGTCCTCATATAAGTAATATGTCCTGCCTCATAGAGTTTTTGCGCTACACTCATGGTTTGGGAAACCGAAAAGCCCAATTTTCTTGCGGCCTCCTGTTGAAGCGTGGAAGTTGTAAAAGGTGGTGCCGGACTTTTTTTACCAGGTTTAACCTGTAAATCGGCAACAGAAAAACTTCCCGCTTTTATTCCTTCCAGAATTGCGGATGCACTTTTTTCATCAGAGATTTTATCGGTGATCTCCGCTTTAAAAGCCTCGTTTTTTGAGTTGTTGAAGAGTCCATTGATACGGAAATAAGTTTCTGGCTTAAAGTCTATTATTTCCCTTTCTCGCTCTACTATAAGTCGCACGGCTACCGATTGAACTCTACCTGCGGAAAGTGCTGGTTTTACCTTTTTCCATAAAACCGGAGAGAGCTCAAATCCAACTAAACGGTCTAGCACTCTACGAGCCTGTTGGGCATTTACCAAGTGGGTATTAATGTCCCTGGGATTCTCCAAAGCCTTTAAGATGGCGGGCTTAGTAATCTCGTTAAAGGTGATGCGCTTTGTTTTGTCCTTTTCTAATTTCAAGGCTTCAGACAGGTGCCAGCTTATTGCCTCTCCCTCGCGGTCCTCATCCGTTGCCAACCAAACCATTTCTGCGTCTTTGGAAAGCTTTTTTAACTCGTTCACCAGCTTCTTCTTGTCTGGATCTAAAACGTAGACGGGCTCAAAACCCTTGTCAATTTTTATTCCGGTATCTTTTTTCTCAAGATCTCTAATGTGACCGTAGCTACTCTTAACCACAAAATCTTTTCCGAGGTATTTTTCTATGGTCCCTGCTTTGGCCGGGGACTCTACTATTAAAAGGTTTTTGGCCATCTGATTGGAAAGTGATTTGCACAAAAAAACAGAAATAAAACGAATAGCTACATCGCTGTGCTTTTTTAACGAATGCTTAATGCGTGGGGAATGCACATCATTTGTGTCATTTTGGCAGATTTAAAATTCCTTTACGCTACCTTTGTGCAAAACTATTTTACTATGGTGGAAAAGGAGTTGCTGGCAGAAGACATGCAGGGAAGCGCCACGGTTTTAAAAGGGAATGGTGGCCAGCGCAAATTATTTTTAGAAAGCTACGGTTGTGCTATGAATTTTAGCGATAGCGAAATTGTAGCATCCATTTTGGCTGAACACGGCTATGAGACAATATCTGAGATTGAAAAGGCAGACCTAATCTTGGTTAACACTTGTTCCATTCGCGATAATGCTGAACAGCGAGTAAGAAATAGATTGGATTTTTTTAAAAGCCTTAAAAGAAAAAACAGGGATTTAAAAGTAGGTGTGTTGGGCTGTATGGCAGAACGCTTAAAATCTCAGTTGCTGGAAGAGGAGAAACTGGTGGATTTGGTGGTAGGCCCTGATGCATACCGTGATATACCAGGTTTATTGGAGGAAATTGAAGGTGGGTCTAAGGCGGTAAACGTGCTTTTAAGTCGCGAGGAAACCTACGCAGATATTAATCCGGTTAAATTAAACTCCAACGGGGTTAGTTCCTTTATTTCCATTATGCGCGGTTGCGATAACATGTGCACATTCTGCGTGGTTCCTTTTACAAGAGGAAGGGAGCGGAGCAGAGATCCAAAAAGCATAGTAGCGGAAGCACATGAACTTTTTAATCAAGGATACCGCGAGGTAACCCTGCTTGGTCAAAACGTAGATTCTTACCGTTGGAATATTACCAAAAAAGGCGAGGTAATAAATAAGGATGAAGAGGTTGTAAGTTTTGCTCGACTCTTGGAGCTGGTGGCTCAGGTAAATCCAGAATTAAGGGTGCGTTTTTCTACATCGCATCCAAAGGATATGACCGATGATGTTTTAAAAACAATGGCCGCCTACGAAAACATTTGTAACTATATCCATCTACCCGTGCAATCGGGAAATTCTGAGGTGTTAAAGAAAATGAACCGCGGCTATACACGAGAATGGTATTTAGACCGTATTGCCGCTATAAACAAGTACATTCCAGATTGTGCTATTTCTACAGATATTATCACCGGTTTTTGCGGTGAAACTGAAGAACAGCATAAAGAAACGCTTAGTTTGATGCAAGAGGTGAAATACGATTTTGCCTATATGTATAAATACTCTGAAAGACCAAAAACCTTAGCAGAGCGCAAGTACGAAGATGATGTGCCCGAGGAGGTTAAAAGCAGACGACTTACTGAAATTGTTGACCTACAGATGAAACATTCATTGTATAGAAATCAGCAGATGCTAGGGAAGCAATATAAAATATTGGTGGAAGGAGTTTCTAAAAAGAATAAGGACGAGCTTTTTGGTAGGAATTCTCAAAACACCGTAGTGGTATTTCCTAAAGGTGATGTTAAACCCGGGGATTATATCCAGGTAAAAATAAACGATTGCACCGCAGCTACATTGAGAGGAGAGCAAATATGA
>JBMYJC010000355.1:0-346 GCA_049594055.1 Luteibaculum sp.
GATACCAAAAATCGTACGGCTACGATATAGAACAAATTATTCCCGCTGAAACAGAGATTGCTATTTATCAATGTCCAGAATCGGGGTATAAATTTTACTGGCCACTAAATTTAGCGGGCGACTCCAAATTCTACGAAACCCTATCCTCCTTTCCGTGGTACTATGAGGCGTGGAAGTGGGAACACGACCAAGCATGCGACTTCATTAAAGATGGAGATTCTATTTGCGAAGTGGGTTGCGGACAAGCTGCTTTTCTTAAACGACTTGTTGCTGATAACCCAAACCTAAGAGCTACAGGTGTAGAGCTCAACAAAAGCGCAGAGCGCCAGGAAGACCGACTACAAGT
>JBMYJC010000355.1:356-2555 GCA_049594055.1 Luteibaculum sp.
GGGAAAACAAGGAGCAATATGATGTGTTGTGCTCCTTTCAGGTACTTGAACATATTCCAGAAGTAGACTCCTTTCTACGGGCCAAAATTGAAGCCCTTAAGCCAGGAGGCACCTTGCTAATCTGTGTTCCAAATAACGACAGTTTCATCAGCAAAGACAGCCTAAATGTGCTGAATATGCCTCCTCACCACATGGGTCTTTGGAACGAAAGCTCTTTAAAATACCTGGCCAAAAAATACGACTTAGAGCTTCTGGACATGCGCTTAGAGCCCATGGAAGAGCGCCATTATGAATGGTATTTTAATGTGCAATTACGAGAGAAATTTGGTTTTTGGCTGGGGCTAATCCTGCAAAAGCTCCTTACCATAACTGGTTTGAATAAATTGGCCTTTCCAAAAATTAGAGCAAAAGCCAAAGAAATTAAGGGCCACTCTGTGTTTGTTGCTTTTAAAAAGAAAGCATCCTAAACGGTGAAAGTTGCCCTATTAAATACATACCTCTCTGGTGGTGGAGCTGCCATTGCATGCCAGCGCTTGTTTCATGCCTTGTATAAGGATGGTAGCGTTGAGTATGTTAAGATTATAGCGGATACGGGTAAACAAGTTCCCAACAAAGCCCCCCAAGAATTTAAATACTTCAATTACAGCAAGTACTTTTTAGAGCGCTATTGGGTAAAAAAAATGGAGAGCGAACAGGAGTTTAAATCTTTGTTCTCTCCTGCATTTTTAGGTTCTCCAGGGCTCAGAACCAAGCAGTTCAAACCCTTTCAATTACTCCACCTCCACTGGATAAACCACGGCTTTTTAAACCTGAAAAACCTTCGCCAATTAGCCCAATTAAAAAAGCCTATCGTATGGACCTTACACGATATGTGGGCTTTTACAGGCGGTTGCCATCACAGTATTCATTGCAACAATTTTCAACAGGAATGCGGCAACTGTTTTTACCTTAAGAACCCTGGCGAAAAGGATTATTCGCACAAGCTATGGTCTAAAAAGGCGCAACTCTATCCCAAGCTCAATTTAACGGTTGTTTCTCCCTCCAACTGGCTGGCAAATAAAGCCAGAGAGAGTTCGCTCTTTAAAAATTTGCGTGTGGAGGTAATCCCCAACCCCATTGATACCGAGCTTTTTAAGCCTCTTGAGCCTGAGAAAAAAGTTAGCCACCTGGCCTTGGATCCGGAAAAAATCACCCTCAGCTTTATTGCAGCGAATATTTCCAATCCCTTCAAAGGAATATCCTACCTAAAGGAGTCATTGGATTTATTGGCTTCAGAAAATCCGCATTGGGTGGATAAGGTCCAACTGTTAATTGTTGGCAAACCCGATAAGCAAATATCCTGGCCTTTTCCTACCGTATTTGCAGGATTTATCTCGGATGAGGCCGAGATGGTTAGCATGTACCAGAGCAGCGATATTTTTATGTTGCCCTCTGTTCAGGATAATCTGCCTAATACCGTGATGGAAGCACTTGCCTGCGGAACACCAGTAGTGGCCTTTAATACCGGAGGGGTGCCTGACATGGTTAACTCAGAAGTTGGCTACCTGGCTAAGTATAAGGACCCTGCTGACTTTGCCAAAGGACTTTTAGAATTGATCCAAAACCCTGAAAAAAGAGCGGAGGCGGGTAAACAAGCACGCGATCAGGTGCTTAAAAAATTTAGCTACCCCATTGTTGCTCAACAATATGCTAAGCTCTACCAAGAAATCTTAAGTCAGGCATGAGTGTAAAAATCTCCATAATAACGGTAACATATAATGCTGGCAAAGTATTGCAGCGCACCTTGGATAGCATAAGAAAGCAAACACGCTTGGATTTAGTGGAGCTTATTCTTGTGGATGGAAATTCAAAGGACCAAACCCTGGATATTATAAAGGCTAACACCGACATTATTACACAATGGGTTTCTGAACCCGACAAGGGACTCTATGACGCCATGAACAAAGGAATAAACATGGCTACAGGAGATTACCTTTGGTTTATGAATGCTGGTGATGAGATCTATGATGCCCAGACCATAGCAAAAATTCTTCCATTGCTGGAAAACAGGCCGGACATCTTATATGGGGAAACCATAGAATACAGTGAAAGTGGCAGTGAACTGGGTATGCGCAGATTAAAAGCTCCCAAAAAACTCACCTGGAAATCCTTTAAAATGGGTATGTTGGTGAGCCATCAATCCATTCTAATTAAAAGAAA
>JBMYJC010000356.1:0-281 GCA_049594055.1 Luteibaculum sp.
TTATTTGATTGGGTGGAATGAAATTTTGTATTTCTAATTGTCAGATATTAGCGGTATTCCGGAATTCGGAATGGAGAAAAAGGGATAATCAATATGAGCTCCATTATTATGGGGTCATCTAGGCATGTATATTATGGATTATCTCCTAAACACATTCTAATACTTTGGGACTCTGGCCCCCCAATAGATGGGGAAGAAATATGCCAGGGCTATGCCCCTAATCATTTTCTATCTGGGAAATGAGCTATTGAGATTACGGGGCGCTGCCCCTTTACAGATGA
>JBMYJC010000356.1:291-2515 GCA_049594055.1 Luteibaculum sp.
CTTTGGTTTTTACGATCAATTTTGCCCCCGATGATGGTTAATGAAATAGGGCCTTTAGGCCTGAAATCTTTATCGCAATAGGTTTAAGATCAAACCTAAGGGCTTTAGCTTTGTGATAGCCTAAAGGGTTAAAAAATGCTAGGGCGCTGCCTCTTTTTCTCCAACTTAAATTGGCGGGTAATTGCTATAAGTTTTTACAGGCATTGCAGCACCCAAAGATGGTTAATGAAATAGGGCCTTTAGGCCTGAAATCTTTATAGCATAAGGATTAAAAGAAAACCTAAGGATCCTTAGCGCTGCAAAAGGCTAAGGGCTTGATAAAATGCTAGGACTACGCCCCTAATCATTTTTTATATCTGGGATATAAGCTATTGAGATTAAGGGGCGCTGCCCCTTTTTTTTCCAACCTGAATTTGGCGATAATTGGCTTTGGTTTTTACGGTCATTGTTGCCCCCGAAGATGGTAAATGAAAAGGGCCTTTAGGCCTGAAATCTTTATAGTAAATGGGTAAAATAAAAACTGAGGGGCTTTAGCCCTGACATTATCCCACCCTCTGTCTTAAACAGATTACCACTCTAGCATTAAACCAATAGACGGAAGTACGGTCCCGCTTTGGTTCTCAATAAATGTAGATTGGTATCTGCTGGGATTCATAGGGTCTTCAATCGGGTTTCCCTGTGCATCTCGCTCTACATCTAAAAAGGGTGGGCCTTGAACCACATAGTTGTACACGTTCTGAACATCGATGTACGCATTTATGCTCCATTTCTTGAAGTACCATATTTTGTCAATGCGAACATCCAGGGCATGGGCAACAGGTAAGCGCTCGCTGTTTATTCTGGACCAATCGGGGATACCTTGCCGGGTTACGTTCCAAATTTGCTTTTGGGTGGACAAAGGCACGTCAACTGGAGTATAGGGAGCACCACCCAATAGCCTGAATTTAAGTCCAAACTCCCAGTTTTTCTTAAGTTTTTTTCCAGCTACTAGGTTTAGAATATGTCGATTATCCCAAGAGGCGGGAACAAAATTATTGTCTCCGTTTTCAAACTCGCTGTGGACATAGGTGTACGAGATTAGTCCATATACAGAGCTACTAAGCTTTTGTTGAATAAAAAGTTCCAGTCCATAACTTCTTCCTTCCGAAGTACTACTAAGCGGCTCGGTTCCTATAACCCCAAAATCTGCTCCTAAATTGGCCAGAGAGATGCTGTCGTTTAGCGATAAAGGATAATTGCGGTACTTTTTGTAAAAGCCCTCCACACTTATTTTGGCGTAATCTGTTATTCGATATTCCAATCCACTCACTACCTGGTCATTTTCAATAAAATCCATTTGAGTTTTGTTAACCAAAGAGCCAGTATTATCGCGGTATCCTAAAGCGGTTAGGGGAGGAATCTGGTAGTAGCGCGCTAGATTATTATTCCAATACAGCTTCTCGGTAATTGCATAGGAAGCCGACAATCTTGGGGATAAGTGTTTAAAGGGCTTAGCCATTTCCTCGTTGTATGCCAGCCCATTTAAGCGGAATCCCATAGACAAAGACAGGCGATTGGAAAGAAACTTCCGGGAAGCTTGAAAAAAGGGTGCGTATTCAAAAATGTCCAAAGTAGACTCGTAGTTCAGTAAGGCAAGCTCACCATTTTGCTCTAATACATTGGTGGTTTTGTTTGTGTATTGCAATAAGGCCGCTGAAAGCCCGGCATTAATGTTCCACTGGTTTAGTTGGGTGTTGTACTCATAGCGAAAATTATTTTCTATCTCTTCCGAATTGTAATCTAAAACCAGGTTTTCGGGTTGTTCTGTGTTATTCTGATACTTACTGGCCGAGTTGTTGAGATGACTTCTGCTAAGTACCCAAACCTGATTGTTGTCTTTTCCGAAATGCGTCCATTTAGCACCTATGGTATAATTCCACTGCTCATTAACTGGTAAATTTCCAAGGATGTAGTTATTGCGCTGCAGTACCTCAGGATCGGTAATTCCGTCATTTACAGAGGTGTTGAGTTTAAATTGATCAATGGCGCCCAAACCAATAAGGGTCAATCTGTTTTTAGCATCCAGGTCAAAGTCGTGCTTGTACTGGAAATCGTTGTAGGTAGGAAGGAAGGGGAGTCCAAGCGCCTGAAATAAAAACTGCAAGTAGGATCTGCGCAAGGAAAAGATAAAACTGGAATTTTCTCCGGAGGGGCCGTCTAAGGTTAAGCCCACATCACTGCTACC
>JBMYJC010000357.1:0-2499 GCA_049594055.1 Luteibaculum sp.
ATTGGAATTAACACTAAGGCAAAGTGAAATCTTTTAAAAGCTTCTATTTTAGCCGGATTAAAAATTTTTGAGTTTATGACACCCATTAAGTTTGGTACAGACGGTTGGAGAGCAATTATTGCGAAAGAGTTTACGGTAGAGAATGTTGCCCGTGTTACAGAGGCCTGCGTTGCCTGGTTAAAGCAGGAGAAAAAGGGAACAGCATCTGTGGTTGTAGGTCACGATTGCCGTTTTGCTGGTGAGATGTTTGCTCAAAGCGCAGCAATTGTTTTTGCTAGGGCGGGAGTTCAGGTGAAACTGGCTGAGGGCTTTGTGAGTACCCCAATGGTGTCTTTGGGTACGAAAAACGAAAATGCAGATCTAGGTATAGTAATTACCGCTAGCCATAATCCACCCAGCTACAATGGATATAAAATAAAAGGCTCATATGGTGGTCCATTATTGCCGGAAAAGGTCCAGGAAATAGAAGATTTGATTCCTTCGCAATCTGATTTCCTTTTTGATGAGGAGGAATTTGAGCAACTGAAAAAAGAGGGTAAAATCACCAAAATTGACTTGGAGGCGATGTACCTCAAAGCGGTTGAAGGCACCTTTGATTTGGAAGCCATTCGAAATTCGGGTTTAACCTTTGCTTATGATGCCATGTATGGCGCCGGACAGCGGGTGATGCGAAAAATATTACCCAATGCCGTGTTCTTGCATTGCGAGGAAAACCCTGGCTTTATGGGACAAGCCCCAGAACCTATTCACAAGAATTTATTGGAGTTTGCAGACCTCATTAAAATGAATGGCAAAATAGACTCGGGTTTAGCTACCGATGGAGATGCCGACCGTATAGGTTTGTATAATTCTAAAGGCGAGTTCGTAGATTCTCATCACATTATTTTACTGCTGATAAAATACCTGGTAGAGGAGAAAAAGATGACCGGAAAGGTGGTTACTGCATTCTCTGCTTCAGTAAAGGTTAAACAGCTTTGCGATCATTTCGGATTGGATCACGAAACCGTGAAAATCGGGTTCAAATACATCTGCGCGCACATGATTAGCGAAGATGTCCTTTTGGGCGGAGAAGAATCGGGTGGAATTGCTATTAAAGGACATGTTCCAGAGCGTGATGGAATTTGGATGGGCCTAGTGATTTGGGAATTTATGGCCAAGTCGGGAAAAAGTCTGGATCAGTTAATCGAAGAGGTCTATGAAATTGTGGGTCGCTTTGCTTTCCAGCGCAACGATCTTCATTTAACCGAATCCGTAAAACAATCCATCATTGGCCGTTGTAAAAACGATGAGTTCAGTTCCTTTGGAAATCGGGCGGTTAGTGAAAAGCAAACCATTGATGGATTTAAATATTTCTTTAATGCAGACGAATGGGTTATGATTCGTCCCTCCGGTACAGAACCGGTTTTAAGAACCTATGCCGAAGCAGAAACACTTGAAAAAGCAGAGGAAATTCTGGCTGCCTGTAAGCAGGAAATTTTGGATTAGTTTTCTTTTTGGTCTGGCGCTGTTGCCAAAAGTCTTGATTGCTCAAGGCGATAGTCTGGGCCAAAAATCCTTTCCAATAATTCCGGTAGAGGCTGGATTATTGGCTGTTTCTCAGGTTGGGCTTTCTCAGTTTTGGTATTCAGATTTTGGAGTCTTTACCATTCGCAACGATGCCCACCAGTGGCAGAGCATGGATAAGTTTGGGCATATTATGTCCGCTTATCAGGTAACCCGGGCAAATAGCCAATTGTGCAGGATTGCTGGCTTATCGGCTAAGAAATCCAAAAGGTGGTCTGCCCTTAGCACGGGTATATTTTTCACGGGCATAGAGGTTATGGATGGATTTTCCTCCGACTATGGCTTCTCCTGGCCGGACTTTGGAGCTAATGCCCTGGGAGTCGGATTGGCCATGTTGCCGGAGTCAGCGCAAGAGCGTTTTTCGCTGAGGATTTCATTTCATCAAACTCAGTTTGCACCCTACAGACCAGAAATCTTGGGAAAGAGTGCATTGGAGCAATTTTTTAAGGATTATAACGGCCAGACCTATTGGTTGAGCTTTTGGCAGGAAAAGGAAGATAAATGGTATCATGCCCTTGGTTTTTCATTGGGAGTTGGAGCAAGCGGCATGTTGGGCGGAACTTTTAATCCCAGTGTTAACGAAGCGGGCCAATCTCTGCCAAGTTTTGAACGAAAGCGAGAGCTGGCATTGGCTTTGGACTTAAACCTGGCGAAACTGGCCGTAGGGCACCCAAAACTGCAATCCTGGTTGCGATTATTGGATTTTGTGAAAATCCCTCTTCCTACATTGCTCTGGAGAGAAGGAGCAAAGCCTGTTTTTCGGGGATTTTACTATTAGCTTGGGCCTTTTAGCTCTTAAAACCCCTCCTAGCCTTCCCGAAGGGGAGGAACTAAAAAAGTCCCAGATTTTTTAGCCAGCAGAGCTGCTTTGCGGCTTTGCGGCTTTGCGTGCCAAAGTCCATTTTAAAGGTTAGATTCCTCGTACACCGGAATGAC
>JBMYJC010000358.1:0-2487 GCA_049594055.1 Luteibaculum sp.
CCTTGAATGTAGGATTCTGCTTGTCCGCGAGAGGAAGTATAAATTCCAAAAGGCGTTAGCGTTCTGGAATAAATTCTTAAAGTATTTGTATTAAGTATGGAGGGAATTCTTTTGTAAAAATAATTACTGGTACCTATTCTAACCCAAGCAGTTGCGCCAGGCACGTTATTAACATTCCGTACCAAATTTCCGTCATCGTATTCAAAATTATTGATGGGCTGTGGGTCTCCAGCATTCGCAACCGAATTGTCAACTATTAGGGTAAAGTCATTATTCAAAGTGGTTGCGGTAGAAAGGATGGCAAAAATGTAAGAGGTAGTCCAGGTTTTGGTTGGAAATACCGCAATAGCTTCGGGATCTGAAGACCCTTGCGAGTCGGTTTGCCAACCTTTAGGGTGCTGAGTAACCTGAACTGGTTTATCAGAGGTAATTACTGTATTAGCAAAACCATAATCGGTACCATTCACTGGTATTTCAAAAAACAAATAACCATATCCGTATCCTGCACCAGCATCATAAGGTGGGGCAGCAATTGTAGCTGTTCTATTCCCTCTGTGGTCATTAATGGTAACGTTGGTTCCAACCTCTCCCAGCACCTCAATAAAATCACCTGAGATAACATTACCAAAGGGATTACAGGAAGCACCTAAAGCGGGGTTCGATCGTGGTATAACCTGAGCCGTAACGTGTTTAGTTCCCCAATCCTTCTCAGGTTGGTGAGTAATAAAAGTATTCTCACATGCCCCACATTCATTTCCACCTGCACAATCTATTGAACCAATAATGGCTATTGGCTTGTCTGCATTTACTACCGAACCTGTAAACGATGATGGGGTTCCATTCATTCCCCTGGGATAATCTCCAGCAATGTTGGCGCGTGTTCGCGACCATTGCCATGTCTGGCCTTTATTAAGAGTAACGTTGTATATAATTGGGTTATTCGCATTATCCCATGTATTAATTTCTACATCTGTGTTGTCCTCTGTCGCAACAATTGTATTGCGCATTTGTCCACTCACAATCCCACCCCGGTTAGATACGATGTACTTCTTACCTAATTGGTTTAACGGAATGATAACCTCCCCGTCCACCGAAGCCGACTCGTAAGTCACAGCGTAGACAACCACTGGGTATTCGGATTTAAGGAAAAGACCCTTGTTTTCTACTTGCCTTGGGGAATTATGATAAATAGGTGTTCCGGTAACTGTTAGAGGAATTTGTAATCTGGTGTATGATCCACGATCTACCGTAAATGTTTGTCGGTATCCCAATCCAGGAGCTTCCACGTAGGCATCATCCACACAATAGTCCGATACGATATATAGAAAAAGCCCCTCCACATTTCCTTGGAGCGGAGCCATCCTAGGAAGGGTAAACCAGAATTCTTGACCGGACAATTTCTGAGCCTGAAGCTTATCTACACCGGTAAAAAATATATTGCTTAAAAGAAGTAGACTTAAAACTAACTTCGCTTTCATAATCTATTTTGAATCAAGGGGAGCAAAATACTAAACGCGTTCCAATGACGGGGTCATTCTTTAACAGTTGCCCAACATTTTGTTAACATGACCTAAGTTCATCAGAGTAATTTTTTTCCCTCCAAAAGTTTCTTTAGTTTAATTTTTAGTTACTGGTTTAATTTTTTTAAACTTTAAAAAGACCTAGCAAATTGCTTAAAAAAACTTAAGTCCTCAATGAACGATAAAGGAAGCCATTTCGTTCAAGCATATGCATAGTAGATATTTGTATTTTTGGCCAAATTTTAAATCCACACATGGATTCGTTTTCCTTTCTAAGCAATGCCGACCCAGAGGCAATAGAACATCTTTACACCCAATATAAAAACGACCCTGCAAGTATAGACTCTTCCTGGCACGCCTTTTTTAAAGGGTTTGAGTTAGCTCAAACAAATTTTGGAGAAAGTGCGGGTAGCAGCGAAATGCCCAAAGAGTTTCGGGTTCTAAACCTTATTCACGACTACCGAAGTAGAGGTCATCTCTTCACTAAAACTAATCCGGTAAGGGAAAGAAGGAAATACGAGCCTAACTTGGAAATAAGCCACTACGGGTTAGAGGAAAAAGATATGGATACCGTTTTCCAGGCGGGAAACGAAATTGGCATTGGACCTTCCTCACTTCGCGATATAATTAGTCACCTCAGCCAGGTCTATTGTCAAAGCATTGGTTCGGAGTTTATGTACATGCGCCAGCCAGAGATGGTGCGTTGGATGATTGATAAACTCCACGTTAATTCCAATACTCCGAGCTTCTCAAACGAAGAAAAAAAGTACATCCTCAAAAAACTCACACAAAGCAGCAGTTTCGAAAACTACCTGCATACTAGATTTCCTGGTCAAAAACGCTTTTCTATTGAAGGTGCCGAAACGCTTATTCCAGCCTTGGATATGGTGTTGGAATACGGTGCAGATTTGGGCGCTCGCAAATATGTTATTGGAATGGCTCACAGGGGGCGCCTAAATGTCCTGGC
>JBMYJC010000359.1:0-2478 GCA_049594055.1 Luteibaculum sp.
TGCATTCCAGACGAAACGAATTGCATCTGCAATGCTGACAATCCGTAGGATTCGTCAGTAGTGAGATCTGGAATCCATTATCAGCGAGTGGATCCCAAATTAAGTTTGGGATGCGGGATCTGCTAGAAAATCTGGGACTACTTGAATCCCTCCCCTTCGGGGAGCTTAGGTGGGGCATCAACGCAAAATTCCCCTGCGGTTTAATTCCCGCTGATATTTTGCGGCATTTTTAAGATGCTCAGAGTAAGTGCGGGCAAAATTGTGGTAGCCAGAAAAATCTTCCTTCGCGCAGAAATACAAATACTGGTGCTTTTTGGCATTTAGAACTGCCTCCATCGCTACCACATCTGGAATGCAAATAGGACCCGGTGGAAGTCCTGCGTATTTGTAGGTATTATAAGGAGAATTTAGGTCCTTATCCACGTTTAATACACGCTTTATCTCCTTGTTTTTGGCGGCAAAAATCAAGGTAGGATCTGCTTGCAAACGCATTCCAATTTTTAATCGATTCAGGTAAACACCGGCAATGATGGGCATTTCATCGACCTTGCTGGTTTCTTTTTGCACGATGGAGGCCAAGGTGCTTACCTCACAAAAACTGAGCTTAAGCTTCTTGGCTTTTGCCTCGCGATCCTCGTTCCAAAATTTTTTGTACTCCAGGTGGAGTTGTTCAAAAACCTGACTGGATGACGCGTTCCAATAAAACTCATAAGTATTGGGAATCAGGTAACAAGCATAGTGTTTTGGACTAATTCCCATTTCCTTAAACTGAATTTCAAAAGCGCTTTTCAGTTGGGCGGAATCCAGTTCCAGTTGTTTGGCGAGTAAAAAACAAAGATCCCCTAAACTCTTGGGTGCAGGTATTGTCACCATCACCGGTTCCTGAATCCCTGCACGTAAAACATGAACAATTTCAAGGTTCCCCATGTTGGGCTCTATCTTATATCTTCCCGATTTTACCAGGTTGGGATAGTCGCGTAAATGGGCTACCACTTGAAAAGTCCAGGCCGACTGCAAATGAGGATCTAAGATCCGTTTTACATCCTCAAAATCAGAATCGCCCGGAATATTTATGTAAATCGCGCTTCTCCCCTGCACGTTACTTTTTAGGGAAAACCAAAAGCCCAGCACCGCCAGAAAAAAAGCAGCCACCAAAAGGCCAATTAAAAATCGACTCAGGCCTTTTTTCATCTCTTTGTTAAGCTCAATTGATAAATCTCCAGATCCTCCCAGGTTTCCGTTCCAACGCGAAGCGCCTTGTTTAAAGTACCCATCTTCTTGTAGTTACAGCTTTTAAAAAGCTCAATACTAGCGTGGTTAGAACTTCCTATTTCAGCAAATAGATTGTGTAAACCCAGTTGCTTTTTGGCATGATTGGCCAACCATTGCAGCGCAAATTTTGCTACTCCCTTTTTGCGATAATTCGCATCCACCCAAATTCCAACCTTAGCTCTTTGGTGGTAAAAATCTATGTCGCAAATATCAAGTGAGCCCACCGGTTTTTCATCATGTAAAACCATGAGTTTAGCAAACTTGTGTTCGTAGATATCTTGGGTAGAAGCCAACCAGGTACTAAGGGTAAAACGACTGAGCGGCATGCAGGAATCGCTCACCTGCCAGGTATCGGAATTATTCTCCATGGCATAGACCCAGTCTAGGTCTTCGGGTTCAACCGCACGTATAGTAAGGGAGTCCATTATACGGTTATTTGGCCGCTAAAAATCTTAACCGCGGAGCCAGATAGCCAGTAAACTCCTTGTTCCTGAGGATCCTTCTTAACTTCCAAATGGCCGCCCTCCGTTTTTATGTTCACCCTTTCCCATTCTGGATTATCCTGGAAAACACACAATGCTACGGCTGTAACTCCTGTGCCACAAGAAAGCGTTTCGCCCTCCACTCCTTTCTCAAAGGTTCTTATAGCTACTTTTCCTTCCCCCAATTCTTCATAAAAATTCACGTTAGTACCGGTTGGCTTAAACTCCTTGTTCCAGCGAATTAGTTTAGCCTCCTCAACAATTTCTGCCTTAGAAAGATTGTTTTTTGCCTTGCAAACATGGGGCGCACCAGTGTTTATAAATCTTCCAAACTCGGTATTCCTTGGCTCCTCCTTTACTCTAATATCCAGTTGAACAGTACCATGTTTACCAAGCTCGGCACGGTGTAATCCATCGAAACCCACAAATGTGCATGCCTGTCTTTTGTGTTTTGTCAGGAAATATTTTGCGGCACAACGGCTTCCGTTACCGCAAAAACTAACGGAGGCATCTGGATTAAAAAATTCTAGTTTGAAGTCTGCTTCCTCGGAGTGGGACAAAACCAAAATTCCATCCGATCCAATCCCAAAATGCCGATCGCATAAAAACTGTTTTTGGGCGTTGCTAAGATTATATTCCTGACTGCATTGATCGAGTACAATAAAATCGTTTCCGGTTCCTTGATACTTGAAAAAATCTATGGTCATAAGTGCCTTAGGTGCTT
>JBMYJC010000360.1:0-2443 GCA_049594055.1 Luteibaculum sp.
TAGGAGTTCATAATCGAGGAAAAGTGGATCGATCAAGTGGGTGGGAAGGTTTTTTTGCAATTGCCCATCCCCTCTAAACTTTAAGTGCACCCAAGAGGCATCCTGATCGGGCTTTTTAAAGAAATAACTTACCTCTGCGGTGCTCAATCCGTTAATTTCTTCCAGAAAGGCCTGGGAACCTAAGATCTGCTCAATTTCATCAGGCGAGAAACCACTGGCATACAGTCCACCAATGATAGCTCCCATGGATGCTCCAGCTATGTAATCTATTGGGATGTTGTTTTCTTCCAGGGCTTTTAAGAAACCAATGTGCGCATAGGCACTTGCACCGCCTCCACTCAATACCACCGCTACGCCCTTTGGCTGAGCCCAAAGCCCCGATCCAAAAAAGATGAACAGTATTAGGCTAGCGACAGATTTAGCGAATGACAAATGCTTTTCCAATGCGCGGGTAAAAACTTAAGTCTGGTTCCATACCAGGAAAACAACTCTCCATCTACCAGAAGAATTTCTGTATCTGGCAATAGATTTTGGAAATCTAGTAAATGTTTAGTCTTAAAAGGGTAAGGTTCCGATGAGAGCATTAACACATCGGGGTTAAGATCTTTAATATCCTCCTCAGATATTTCCGGATAGCGAGAATAAATGTGATTTTCTGCGAGGTTTTTAAACCCTAAATGTCGCGTTAGACTGCTAATAAAGGTGTCGCCTCCGGCAAACATCTTGGGATTATTCCAAATACAGTAGAGCAAGGATTTTTCCGTATCCAACTTAGATAATTGTTGGATGGATTTAGAAATGTCTTCTGCAATTTCAGCTCCCAGCTCTGCTTTATTGCAAACCTTTGCCAGTCTTTTTAATTCGCGTTCCTGATCTTCCAGCGAGTTAATTTCGGTGATCAATACTTCTATTCCCGCTGCTTGTAAGCCCTCAATATCCACCTTTCGGTTTTCTTCCTTATTGGCAACCACCAAATCGGGTTGCAGAGCCAGAATCTCGGGTAGCTTAGGATTTTTAGTGCCTCCAATGCGCATTTTGCTTCTGAACCATTGTTCTGGGTGCACACAAAATTTGGTTATCCCACATACTTCCTTCTCTAATCCTAAATCGTATAAAAACTCGGTTAAGCTTGGAACCAGGGATACAATACGCATTACAATCTTGAGGCCTTTAGGATGTCGTGCATGGTGATAATATAGGTGCTCTGGGTTTTAAAGTCGCGCACCAAAACCCCTTGCCCTTTGCTATCCTTCAACATTTTGGTAATGTCCTCCAGAGATGCGCTTGGGTCTAAAAAGGGCAGTGCAGGCTGCATGTGTTTCTCAATGCTATCCTTTTTGGAGTCCTCTTTATCGGTAATGCAGTCAAATATTTGTTTTTCAGAAATGGTACCTACAATTCTCCCATCCCGAGAAACTGGAACCTGGCTAAAATCTTTTTCCAATAAAATTTTGGCGGCTTCTGCCATAGAGATATTGCAATCTATGGTGTACACATTTTGCAAGGCTCCGGAATTAATCAAATCTGCTGCGCTAATTCCATCCGTGGGTAAGTAGCCCATTTTTTGCATCCAGGCGGGATTAAACATTTTACCCATATAGCGAATTCCGTGGTCGTGGAAAATAACCACTACTACATCATCGGGTTTAAACATGTGCTTAACCTGCAACAAACCAGCAACGGCTGCGCCAGCAGAATTTCCTACAAAAATGCCTTCCTCAAGCGCTATTTTTTTCGTGAAAAGAGCCGCATCCTTATCCGTTACTTTTTCAAAATGGTCTATCAGACTGAAATCCACATTCTTAGGTAGGAAGTCCTCTCCAATTCCTTCTGTTACGTAAGGGTAGATCTCGCTTTTGTCAAATTCTCCGGTTTCGTGGTATTTCTTAAAAATAGATCCGTAACTGTCGATACCAATAAGCTTAATATTCGGGTTTTTCTCCTTCAAATATTTTCCCGTTCCGCAGATGGTTCCTCCTGTTCCTACGCCAACAACCAGGTGGGTGATTTTACCTTCGGTTTGTTTCCAGATCTCTGGACCTGTGCTCTCGTAATGCGCTCTGGAGTTAGCCAGGTTATCGTATTGGTTTGGTTTCCATGCATTGGGAACTTCGTTCACCAAACGGGAAGAAACCGAATAGTAAGACCTTGGATCCTCGGGTTCTACATCGGTTGGACAAACAATAACCTCCGCTCCAAAAGCCCTTAATGCATCAAACTTTTCTTTGGATTGCTTATCGGTTGAAGTGAAAATGCACTTGTAACCTTTAATAACCGCGGCTATAGCCAGACCCATTCCGGTGTTTCCGCTGGTACCTTCAATGATGGTACCTCCTGGTTTTAGATCCCCGTTTTTTTCCGCTTCCTCAATCATTTTTAGGGCCATGCGGTCCTTAATGGAGTTTCCGGGATTAAAAGTTTCCACTTTAGCCAACACGGTGGC
>JBMYJC010000361.1:0-2431 GCA_049594055.1 Luteibaculum sp.
TGGATTTTCTGGTAGCCAACTTTTTAGTTTGGGGACTATCAAATCCAAATTAGCTTTTTCTGTGGCGGAAATGGGTAATATCTCTGCCCGAGGCCAGGTATTGTGCCAAAAGTTTACTGTTTCTTCTAATTCCGTGCTGCTGGCTAAATCAATTTTATTGATGAGCACTAAAACCGGGGTTTCGCTTTTGCTAATTGCGGTTAATTGTTCTTCCAACATTTCCCCGCGATCCTTACAATCTGTGATCCATAGGAAGGTATCTGCATCTTCTAAGGCAGGCTTTAATTCCTTCATCATAGACTCCTGCATTTTGTAATGGGGATTAACAATAATGCCAGGCGTATCGGAGAAAACTATTTGGTACTGCTCCTCATTATAAACTGCAATCATCCTATGCCGGGTGGTTTGAGCTTTTGGCGTAACAATGGCAAGTTTCTCGCCAAATAAGGCGTTTAATAGGGTGGATTTCCCCATGTTTGGCTTACCTAGAATATTTACAAATCCAGCTCTGTGCATATGTTATTAAAATATTAATTCCCCCTTGTACAGGATTGCAATATTACATATATTTGCCGCCACATTGCGGGGTGGAGCAGTTGGTAGCTCGTCGGGCTCATAACCCGAAGGCCACAGGTTCGAGTCCTGTCCCCGCTACTACCAAGCGATCTCTCAACGAGGTCGCTTTTTTTATACCCTAAATTTTAGAATCGAACGCTAACGATTTCTCTCTGCAGGATTTCACTGGCGGACAAAGAATCGATTGGGTGCATCCAGTCCCCGTTGTATAGATTTCCTGCTAATTAATTCATTCTTATGGGCTAGTAATAATTACTACCCGAGTTCTGCCCATTGTTCCATTTTTGCTTTAAGCACGCTATCTTTTTCGGCATATGCTTTAAGAAGGTCTTCTTGCTCTTTTCCCGGCTTGGCAGAATTTAACTTGTTCGTGATGTTATTCAGTTCCTTTTCCAGTTCATCAATGTCTTTTTCAAGTCGTTGTAATTCTCTATCCTGCGGTTTAGGAGAGGGTTTTTTCGGCTCTGCTTTGTTGCTGGTTGTGGGAGATTTCTTTTCCTTTTGATCAGGTTTGTTGGTAAGGCTATAGGCAGTTAGATCTTCTTTTTGCTTTTCCTTTAAAAAGTCATCTATGTCACCTGGATACTCTTTGCCTTCGCCTTGTGTAAGTTCAATTACTTTTTTGCACCAACCCGATAAAAATTCCCTGTCGTGGGAAACAACGATAACAGTCCCTTGGTAAGCACTTAATGCCGCTTTTAAATGTTCTTTGGAAGGAATATCTAAATGGTTGGTTGGTTCATCCAGAACCAGGATGTTACTAGGGTTGATTGCTAAGGTGGCTAGAAGCAATCTTGTACGTTCACCTCCGGAGAGAACTGATACCTTTTTATCTACGTCATCTCCTGAGAAAAGGAAAGAGCCTAACATTGCCCTGCACTGGGTAAATTGGTCATTTGGGGCATGCATTTCAATATGCTCCAAGGGAGTTGTTTTTTTCGGAATCAAATCGGGCCCATCCTGACTGAAGTATTGCAATTCTGTATTATGCCCCCACTTGTATTCGCCTTTATCTACTTCCAGATTTCCACAAATTATTTTTAGTAGTGTGGATTTTCCAACTCCGTTTTTCCCAACGATGGCGAGTTTATCTCCGCGGTTAATCTCAAGAGAAATGTTTTGTAATACATGTTTATCTCCAAAAGATTTGTTTAACTCATCAACCTTCAGAATGATTTTGCCAGGATCTTTGCTATACAGAAACCTACCAGCAATGGTTTTTTGGTTAAAATCGTCAACCTGTACTACATCGATACGATCTAACTTTTTCTCCAAGGACTTGGCCATACTTGCCTTATTGGCTTTGGCTTTAAATCGATCAATAAGTTGCCTTGTTCTTTCTATCTCTTTTTCTTGGTTCTTTTGAGTAGCTAGTTGTTGCTCGTTCCGAATTTCACGCTCCACCAAATATTTTGAGTAGGAGAAAGGGTAGTCATAGATTTTACCACGAACTATTTCAATAGTCCGAGTAGTGATATTATCCAGAAATCGTTTGTCGTGGCTAATTAGAATTATCGCTCCGTTGAACGTTTTGAGGTAATTCTCCAGCCACACTACAGAATTAATGTCTAAGTGGTTGGTAGGCTCATCCAGCAGCAATAAATCGGGGTTATCGAGGAGGATTTGAGCTAAGGTTATCCTCATTTTCCAGCCTCCACTAAAAGTGGAACACGGCTTTAACATGTCCTCATCAGTAAAGCCCAAACCTTTTAGAACTTTGGAGGCTTGCGCTTCTATCTCATGTGGATTTACAGATCCAAGCTTTTCGGATAAATCGGATACCTTTTCAATGGCAGTGGTGTACTCTGGGCTTTCGTAATCTGTTAGTGTTATGAGCTGCTCATTGTAATACGCA
>JBMYJC010000362.1:0-2420 GCA_049594055.1 Luteibaculum sp.
CTCAGAAGCTGCTCAACTTTCTGGGGGCCATGCCAGCATTCAGACCCGTTGATGGATTTAAAGCACCATTAAAAAACCAAGAGAGTTTTGAACGCTGCGATAAGATTCTTCAGGCTGGAGGAGCAATTGCCCTTTTCCCGGAAGGAACTCACTTTCAACATCGTAAACTGCGCAGCTTTAAAAAAGGTGTTTTTCGAATCTGGAAAAACAACACCGAGGCATTGGTGGTTCCTGTTGGACTCAACTTTTCCTCTTTAGACACCAGTAAAGCTAAGGTTAGTATCTGCTTTGGTACACCCATACCCTACCAGGAAAATCTGAATCCAGACAATTTAAAGGAGGCCCTTGCCCAACAGCTATACCTTCCCGAAAATCCAGAAAATTGCGATACTTTTTTAAACCAGGCCTGGTCGCAACAGCATGTTAGTGGACTCATTCGCCCACCCTTCCACGCAAAAAAAGACTGGACTTATGAGGGTGAAAGCTTTGAGCTTGTTGAAAAGAAATTGGTTTTGCCTTTCGGATTCTGGCGCTATGCCTCCAACATGGTAATTATAGCCGCTTGCACCCCCTTGGTTTTGGTTGGATTGTTGAGTGAAATTCCCTTCCTATTGGTTAAACATTTTGTGCTAAAGCGATTTAAGGACCCACAATTCCACATTGCTATAAGCTGGTTTTTAAAACACATTTGGGTAAGCAGCTTATTTGTCCTCGGCCTTGTTTACTGGATATATGACGGCCTCTTTTCTTTTAAAGGATTTATGATTGCCGCTATTTTATTAGGCCACCTGGTTTTACCACTATGCAAGCGCTCTATTAGAAAAATCATAAGCCAGCTTCGATATTTAATGCTTCCTCAGGAGCTTAAAATTCGCGTGGACCGGATTTATCAATCTGAATAACAACAACTTACATCTTTGGCACATACTTTGTTTCTATTGAAGAAAACAAAGAGCTATGAAAAAGATTCTGATGATTTTAACGGCAGTGCTTTTCAGTTTTTTTGGAAAAGCCGAAGAGAACAGGAAACCATATTTTGCCAGCATTAGCATACACAGCAAGCTGAATGCCAACTTTGAAGTATGGATTAATGGATGCAGGTATGATTTATACGGACGCCTAGATCTTTATGACCTCCGTCCAGGCAACCACCACATAAAAGTTATTGAGCACCGAATTAACAGAAGGGGATACGGTTTTGCCGAGGTTATTTATAACCAGGATATTTTCCTTCCACATGGTAGTCAATTATTTGCTTGCATAGATAGATATGGCCGCTTTGTGATTGATGAAATCCGCAGGCCACAGCCTGTGCAATCTTATTGCGCTCACAGCTGCAATATGAGGCACAATCATTTCTATGCACCCAGACCTGGAAACGGAAACCGATACTACCGCGGTAGCAGTTGCAGAAGGTAAGTTCACCGTAGTTTCACCCCATTTTTTTAAAGCCGAGTAAACTCCGATCGCGGGTTTACCCGGCATTTTTTTGCTATTCCTCTAAAACCGCGGATACTACTGCTTTAGGATGCTTTAATATGGACTTCTTTTTTACTGGAAGTTTGAATTCCAGCCATCAAGCAGTATATTTCTAAAAAAGAAAGGAATGAGTAAACGCGCTAGTAAACTCCCTCAGTTAGCTATTCTTATTTGTTGGACAGGCTCTGTAATAGCCCTTGGAGCGGTTGTTTTTCAATTTTTTAGGGAAGGCATCTTTTACACAGGCACTTTTGTTGCCGCCTTGGTAGCTGCTTTAGTTAGTATTCCGCAATACTTAAAAATTAAGCGAGCCAACTAGGTAGCCCACTTTCTATTCTGGCGGCCTTTTGGAAAAAAAGGAGAAGAATAATCTTTTACTAATCCGGTAGACGGTCCAGGGAATCCATTCCAAACGGGCAATAATAACGTGGGCCTTTTCCTTCTTTACTGCTCGCAGCATTTTTTTCACCAATTGTCCTGTGGCCATAGCATCGCTAAAACCCTCGAAATTTCCCTCGGAAGAACTTCCACTTCCGTACAAAGCGTTTTTGTTAATGGGAGTATTAATCCTTCCTGGAAATATCTGGGTAATCACCAGGTTTTTGCCGTATTCTTCAAGGGCAACGGTATCAAAAAATCCCCTTAGAGCGTGTTTAGATGCCGCATATCCACTGCGCATCCAATAGCCAAATTTGCCAGCAACAGAATTGGTAACAACCACTTGAAGGAGCTTCTCGGGATCTCTTTTCTTTAGCAACACCAAAAAGGGATTGACCACCCCAAAGTAATTTACATCCATCAATCTTTTTAACAGCTCCGGACTAGCCTCTCGGGTAATTGCCCTTTGTGAAATACCCGCATTTAAAAAAACCAAATCGGGCATCCCATAAGATTCCAGCATTTTTTCTGTTTGCTGCCCCACATCTTCTTTGCTTACATCC
>JBMYJC010000363.1:0-2415 GCA_049594055.1 Luteibaculum sp.
ACGTTTTAGGAAAAACTCTGCGCCATAACTGTAGCCGCGGCCTTGGGTTAATTGGTTGTCTACGTTGTCTGCAATATTGTCCTCGGGGCTAGTATTGTCTCTGTACTCCACCAAATTCTGCATGTCTTTGTAGTAGAGCTCCACAGAAAACTCAGATTTAAACCGAGGGATATTGGTGAAGTAGCCCGCTGCATACTGGTAACCTATTTGCGGTTTTATTTTACTGGAGGATGGAATCCAAATATCGGTTGGAAGGCTTACTGGCGAAATAGAAGCCAGGTGGATGTACTGCAAATTCCGGGTGACAGCGGCTTTTATACTGGATATTTCGCTGGTTTTATAACGGAGATTAAAGCGCGGCTCCAGGCCTCCGTAATCTGCAATCAAGGCTCCTTTTTCAAAGCGTTGTGTTCTGGTGCTTGTTCCTGCACCAGCTTCCAGGAAGCGAGTAAATGGCCCAATTTGTTGGAAGTAGGAACTGTCAACAGCGGGGATATTACCCAGCGGTCTTGAATGTAAAATGCCAGCTGGTTAGAGTGTAAGCGGTTCCTTGGTCCCGTGTTAAAATCGGTGTCTGCCGAGCTGGCCTCTGCAAAAGAGGGTAAGTAAATGTTTCTGCTGCTCTGTACGCCAAATTCAAGCAAATGATATTCATGCAGTTGATAGCGCCAATCGCTGCCCAGGGTGTAATCGTCTATGGATGATTGAACACCTACTGAGAACTGATCGAATTGCGATTGCAAGGCAAATTGGTACCTGTCGTAGTAGGCGTATAAATCTGCACTTAGTTTGTTGCTTAGCTGTTTGGTGTAAATGGCCTGCACTAATGTATTACCCCACGGAATTCTAAGGTTTATTTCCGATTTGGTATTCACGAACTTAAAGACATCCTCCCCTGTGTAAAAGGAAACATCCAATTGGTCTTTTGGGGAGAGTTTGGCGGATATTTTGGCGTTTACATCGTAGAAAAAGTAGGCAGATCCTTTGGCTTGAGAATCATCTGGTATGAAAGGGCCGGCAACCGCATCAATGTAGGTTCTTCGACCGGTTACCAAGTATGAAACTTTGTCTTTTACTATAGGGCCATTGGCGTGGAAACGAGATGCAATTAATCCGATCCCCCCACCAAAGTTGTGTTTTTGAAAATCTCCTGTTTTGGTAGGAATTTCTAACACCGAGGCAAGGCGATTGCCAAAGCGCGCTGGCATTCCGCCTTTAATTAAGGTTGGATCGCCTATGGCATTGTGGTTAAAAATAGAGAAGAGCCCCAACAAATGCGAAGCGTTGTAAACAGGAGCTTTATCCAATAAAATAAGGTTCTGATCAGGCCCTCCACCGCGCACATAATATCCGGCATTTCCCTCTCCAGCCGACTGAACTCCCGGAAGTAATTGAATGGATTTGAGCACATCTACCTCACCCATAAAAGCGGGCAATTCTTCAATTTGCTTCATGTCCATTTTTTGAGTGCTCATTTGTACATCTTGGACATAGGTTTTCCTTTCTGCTTCTATTTCAACTTCCTGGGTTACGATTGCATTTTTCTCCAGTTCAAAAACGATGTTCTGGGCTAAGTCTTTTGTTGCTCTACAGATGCGTTCATATCCCAGGAAAGAAACACATAGCGAATCTGCATTGGGGTTTTTCCGAATCTTAAACCGCCCGTATTGGTCGGTAATAGTCCCCTGGGTGGAGTTAGGATAAAAAACATTGGCTCCGGGTAACACCTCTATGGCATCCTTAACCGTACCCAAATAGTAGTCGTTCTGACCAAAAAGCGCAGTGGGACAACTTAGAAAAAGAAAGATTTTGAGTAGGTGTTTTAGCATGGGCTGACTTAAGAAAAACGCCTGGGTTTCATTTGTAGTTTTCCAAAAGCCGTTAAAGTTTGGTGAAATTTTAGGAGGGCTGTAAGATAAAAACGACAACCGCCATAAAAATTCCTACATCCCCGGTATCATGCCCTTGGCGGAGTCTGCCATTTCTTTTTCCATGCGCTTTTTAGAGGCTTCTAAAGCCCGGTTAAAAGTGTCTAACAAAACTGCATCCAGTTCTTCTGTACTGGAAAAGGCCTCGTGATCAATCTCTAACTTCTGAATATGCTGGTTGCCGTTGATGCGGATTACAATGCGTTTGCATTTGGACTTACCTTCAAGCAAAACCCCGTCTAGGCGTTTTTTAGTTTCTTCTGCTGCCGCCTTCATCTCTTTTAATTGCGACATCATTTTACTCATATCTCCTAATTTCCCAAACATAAGCTTAGCTTTTGTTGTGGACGCCTTTGCCCAAACACAAGGTTAAAAAAGCTGCAAAAATAAAAGGTTTAAGGTTTTGATCTTTTACGAAAAACCTGGCCAAGCTTTAACCCATAATATTCATTAGAAGTTTTGAGCATAACCAACAAAATCTTCTACT
>JBMYJC010000364.1:0-2412 GCA_049594055.1 Luteibaculum sp.
CGAGCTAATTATAGCTCACCACATAAAAGATCTGTTGAACAAAAAGGATTACCTGCATACGGAAATCGCAAAGTCTTATGAGGACGCTATTCAGCAATTGAACACCAACAAATATGATTTAGTACTTACTGACATCCTATTGGGAAGTGATAAAACTGGCATCGATATAGGTAAATTGTTAAACGAAACCTATAAGACGCCCTTTATATATATCACCTCCTTACATAACAAAAACACAGTAAAAAAGGCCTCCCTAACCCGACCCAATGCCTACCTGGTAAAACCCTTTAAGCCAGAAGACCTATTTGTAGCGGTAGAGTTGGCCCTTGCAAATAAACCGCGGCCTCTAAGCCAAAATGGCTCCGAAATGCTAACAGTAAAGGACGGATATACAACCGTTAGAATCCCGACTTCAGATATAGTCATGCTAAAGGCCGAAGAAAATTACACGGCCATCAATACGCTTAACCAAAGGCCAAGAATCGTACGAAGCTATTTAAGCGACCTGCTCTCCGAACTTCCAGGAGAGAATTTTGTACGTATTCATCGATCCTATGTAGTGAACAAGGATTATGTAACCGAAGTAAAATCGGGATATGTAGTGATCTGTAATTTTCAATTACCCGTAAGTAGGAGCTTTGCTCCCGCGGTTCGCAACCTTTTTAATACAGAAGGAGAGCGTTAAACGTTAAATTTAAAGTGCATTACATCGCCATCCTGCACAATGTACTCCTTGCCTTCCATGCGCATTTTACCGGCTTCTTTAGCAGCGGCCTCAGAGCCTAAGCTGGAGAAGGTATCGTAGGCAATCACCTCTGCTTTAATAAATCCACGCTGAAAATCGGAGTGGATTACCCCAGCCGCCTCAGGGGCTGTCATGCCCTGGGTAATTGTCCAGGCCCTAACCTCCTTAACACCCGCGGTAAAATAGGTTTGCAGGTTTAAGAGTTTGTATGCCGCCCGAATAAGTTTATTTACTCCAGCTTCTTCCAGTCCCAGGTCTTTTAAAAATTCCTGGCGCTCTTCGTAAGTTTCTAATTCCGCAATATCTGCCTCTATTCCGGCACCGATAACTATGACTTCAGCATGCTCCTCGGCTACGGCTTTTTTAACCGCTTCCACGTGGGCATTTCCATCAATCACTGAGGCTTCATCAACATTGCACACATACATTACCGGTTTGCGTGTAAGTAAAAAGAGCTCCTCGGCATGTTCTTCCTGGTCGGAAGATAATTCTAAGCTGCGGGCATTTTTTCCTTGTTCAAGGGTTTCTTTTAGCTTAAGATAAACCTCTTGTTTGGCTTTCGCTTCCTTATCTCCTGTACTGGCAGCTCGCTGCACCTTGGCCATGTTCTTTTCAACGGTTTCAAGGTCTTTTAGCTGCAATTCTATGTCTATTACTTCTTTGTCTCTAACCGGGTTTACCGAGCCATCAACGTGTACAACATTTCCGTCATCAAAGCAGCGCAAAACGTGCAAAATGGCATCGCACTCGCGGATGTTTCCTAAAAATTTATTTCCAAGGCCCTCTCCTCTGCTGGCACCTTTAACCAATCCAGCTATATCTACAATTTCTACAGTGGTTGGAACTACATTTTCGGGTTTAACCAGGTCGGCAAGTTTATTTAAGCGCGGATCGGGTACGGTAATCACCCCAACATTAGGTTCTATGGTGCAAAAGGGAAAGTTTGCACTCTGGGCTTTTGCATTACTTAAACAGTTAAACAGGGTAGATTTTCCTACGTTGGGTAAACCAACTATGCCGCACTTTAATGCCATATCTCGCTAAAATTAGGCGGCAAAGATAGGGATGTTCAAGGAAGTGGGCAGCTCTATGTAAGCTGCAAAAATTCGGGTCTCAAAAAAATTCTATTTTGCAAATTTTTAATTTTTAAGATTGAATCTCATGAAAGTTTGCATTTTGGTCTTAATCAGCCTGGCCTACAGCGGTTTAATACATGGCCAAATAGACAATAGTATAATCGGCTTGCAGAAAGGAAAAACGCTTGTTATGCCAATTAACGAGCAATCCACCAGCCAACTTTCACAAACCGTCTGCGATCCTAGTTTTGAAGAGAATCGAAAAAATCTAGAGAACTCATTTCAGGCAAAAATCTCAAACACCGGGCATAAGTATTTTGGAGGGCGTTTAATCATTAATATAAAGGAAAATATTCAACAGGGCGTCCAGGAACTGAGTATTTCTGATTCCTTAGGGAACACCATTTTAGAAGCACCCCTGGATATAATTAAAAAAGATGCCATCCTGGGTAACCTGGAGGATATACTGGAAGATCTAAATCTAACAGATTTTGATATCGATAAAGTTTTGCCTCAACTTGAGAACTTGCTGCAAGAGCATTTAAAAGAAACTGCATCTAAGTTGGATGAAAAAAGACCTATCGCCTATTT
>JBMYJC010000365.1:0-2406 GCA_049594055.1 Luteibaculum sp.
CAGTGGTGAACATATCTTGGGTCTTAGTAATCTTGGCTTACTGTTAGACCAATTTTGCGTTAGCCTTCTGGATAGCGAAACGGGTATTAAGACTCCGATTATGGGGGATATGAAAATCCCCGTGGAGATTAGTGAAGCAGGCAACCTGCGTTATCATTTAGTCTTGGAGCAGAATCTATCCGTAGAGGTAGAAATAAACAAACCAAAGTGCGCTGGCGAGGCAGGAAATCTTTTAGTTAAGGCCGATGCCAGGTTTTGGTCGGAGCAATACGGACTTTATAAAGAGGGGATTTTAAAACAGGAATTTGCCCTTAGCGACAGCACCTTGAAGTATATACAAGTACTTGCTGGTGAATATACCCTGACCAATTTAGATGGATTTGCCCAATGTGGATCTGCTGACATCAAGCTCAGCGTACCAGAAGGTGAGTATGTAAATGCCAATATCATTCCTGCCAATGGAACTCAATTCACTATGGGAGAGGAAGCGATATTTTATCCAGAGCAGGATGGGAACGATGTTTACGAATGGACCCTTTTAGATAGTAGCTGGATTAGCCCGGAAGCTGTCATCCAAGCTGCCGAAAGCGGCAACTTCCAGCTCTTTTTAAGTACAAAAAAGGGAGAATGCATTAAAAAGGACTCCCTGTATTTTAGCGTAGCAGAACCTAACGGTATAGATAATTCGTATATGCTGCCCGAGGGGGTACAAATAGAAAACGGTAACATTAAAAATCTTGAATCAATTGAAAGTATCCGTATTTTCGCCCTCGATGGAAAACTTATAAAAAGCTTCCAGCAAGCCCAGCAAATTCCTCTTTACCATGAAACCTTTATCTACTGTTTTGACCAAACTTGCATCACGCTTTCTTGTCCTACTTGTCCTTAGTTTTGGAGTCAACCAAGCATACGCTCAGCCCATTCAGGGAACAGACTGTTCTGAATGCGGTGTTCAAACCTGTTATTGTTGTGATGGGAATACGGGTTCTTGTGACTGCATCAATGAAGCAATCGATGGAGACAACAGTGGTGCTTGTGGTGATGACCCCTCTGAAACAGGTTATGGTGATCTAGTATGTGCTTCCAGTGAAGCAGAAGCTGAACAGTTTTGTAACAACGAATACAACCCCATTCCCTTGAACTTACCATTGGCATTAATTATTCTAGCACTCCTTGGTTTTAGCCTTTACCATTTTCAATTGAAAAGAAGTCTGGTTTGAACAAAAAACTCTTTTATTTTCTGGGAATCCTAGCACTTTGTGGTATTGCCTACAAGGTGCTTTTTTACTTTTACGGGATAGATATTCACCTGTATTTTATGGAATTAGTATCCGTACAGGCCGTAAATCTTCTTGGCTTTTTCGGATTTGATGCCAGCATTTCCAGTTATACCGGCATAAAAAACAACATTTTTATGGGCAACAGCGGCATCCTGCGGGTAGAATCCGGTTGTGATGGCGTTGCCCTTATCACCTTATTTCTGTGCTTTGCATTTGCTTTTCCAGGCCCTGTTAAACACAAGCTTTGGTACATTCCTTTGGGTGTTTGGCTGGTGCATTGCTTCAATATTGTAAGAGTAGCTGCGTTGGTAATTCTAGCCGATTACAATCTGGAAGTCATGAAATGGAATCACAAGTACACCTTTATCATCCTGGTGTACAGCTTTGTGTTTCTGCTTTGGTTAGCTTGGGTAAAATACTTTTCCATTCCGCATGCTAAAGCAAAAGTGGCTTAGATACCTGCTAATTGCTGTTAGTTTCATTTTACTCGGATATTTCCGGCATATTTTGTTGGTGCACCTCAACCTGGCACTAAAAACCAATCATGGGCGCTTTGAATTTCCCCGAGAGTTTTCCCAAAACTTATACGACTTCTTTCTGAGCTTAGGAGATTTTGCACGCTATTTAGAAATAGGCCTGCAAGGTGTATTTTTCCTATTGTACGGCTTTTTAAGCTACTACTTCTTAATCAAGCTCCTTGGTTTTAAAGCCTACGCTAAAACTTTCCTCATCCTTTTTTTTGGCGGCGGCCTACTTATTTTCCTGTTAGCAAAAGGATTTGATTTTCTTCACTGGCGAGAAAGCGGTCTCATGGCAAAAACCCTGTGGGTACGATTGCAAGGCCCCCTGCCCTTCCTGGTTTTTTTCTTGTTAGCAAATTTTGACCTCCTTCAATTGGAGAACAGTCAGAGCTAGGGAAATTCAATGCATCATTTTTTTAATTAGGCATTTCACGGGATGCTTATTTGTTGAATCGGTGATGCGGTGATTTGAATTTTTCCAGTCCTAATTAAATAATCAATTCAGCGATTAAGCGATTAAACAGTTAGCCATTTCAAAAACTGGTGATTCGGTGATTTGTTGAATCGGTGATTTGAGTCTTTCCAGCCCAATTCAAATAAGCAGT
>JBMYJC010000366.1:0-2404 GCA_049594055.1 Luteibaculum sp.
GCCAAAACATTTTCGTGAACCACATTTCCAACCAAAAGGCCCAGGATGAAACCAAGCACAATGGCAGAGCCTATCAAGGTTTCCATACTTCGGAATGGGAGGGAGGATAGCATCCTTAATGCATTTAAATCATCGCCCCACTTGGCGATAAAGTAATATTGGCCCGTATTGGTTTGAGCAAAGAGCAAAGGATCCTGATTTACGTTTTCGAGGTTAAACATTTTGCCAGGAGCTAATACATAAAGGCTGTCCTCTATAAAATGGTGTTCCTCTTTGAGGTGTTTGAGTTTTAAGAAAACGTTACGAGGTAAGTCCTGTTTAAAGAGTTTAATAGGTAAAAATCGTAGGCGATATTTAATTGCCACCTGCTTAATATCCTGGATTTGGTAAAGCTTATCTTCTTCTAGGTTGGATGCGTCAATTTCCATTAGCCCAGAAGCTTTCTTTATGGATTGGTTGATTTCGCTGTCAGTTTCCGAAGCAGACTGTAGCGCACTTTTAGCGAGTCCCAGTGTGAGGTCCTGCATGCGCTGCTTCTCCAATTCTTTTAGAACATTAATTCGAGTACTAAACATGCCTTTCTTTTTTTATAACAACTTGCCTTTAAGAATTTTGTTTCTCGATGCATGTTAAAATCAAATGCATTTAGTCCCAATACTTATTCGATGTATGTAGGACTTCTTTGGTCTTTTAAAGTGGATACTGACCATGAGAAAAAATAGTTTTCCAGTCTTGTGTTCTTTAGGAATATCAAGGACTGTAGCATCTTTAAGGGTAACATATATTAACAGCGGTTGAAAAGTAAGCTGACCGTTTTTACCGCATCAATGCCTATTTTTGAGGAAGTAAATATTTCGAATTATGGCATTAGAGTTTACAGAGAGCAACTTCGATCAAGAAGTAATGAATTCAGATAAGCCTGTATTGGTTGATTTTTGGGCAGAATGGTGTGGGCCATGTAAAATGGTTGGGCCTGTTGTTGAGGAAATAGCCAAAGAGTACGAAGGCAAAGCAAAAGTGGGAAAAGTGAATGTGGATGAGAATCCCAACATTTCTCAGAAGTTTGGAATCCGTTCTATTCCCACCATCCTGTACATTAAGGGTGGAGAAGTAGTAGACAAATCTGTTGGTGCTGTTCCAAAAGCGGCTTTAACAGAGAAGCTAGAAGCACAATTAGCATAACTGCGGTATAATCTCGTTAGATAATCCTCTGGTTTAAGGCCAGAGGATTTTTTGTTTATGAAGAAAATTGACAGGGCATATATGCACTCTTTCTCCAGCATGGATTTGTTGGCTAAAGAGGTTGTGCAAGGTTTTATAACCGGTCTTCATAAGTCACCTTTTCACGGGTTTTCTGTTGAGTTTGCGGAGCACAGGCAATACAACAAGGGTGAGTCTACCAGGCATTTGGATTGGAAATTATATGCCAGAACAGATCGTTTGTATGTAAAGCAATACGAGGAAGAGACCAACCTCCGGGCTAACTTCATATTGGATACTTCTTCCTCCATGTTTTATCCACAGAATTCTGAAAGTTTGAGCAAGTATGAGTATGCTGTCCTGGCCTCTGCGGTATTAATAGAAATATTATTTAGACAGCGTGACGCCTTTGGCTTGAGCCTTTTCTCTCAAGATATCATGTTTGAGAGTGCGATAAAATCTACACCAGCGCATAAGGAGTTTCTCCTTAAGAAGTTGGAAGAGGCTTTGGTTACAGAAAATCGGGAGGGCAAAGAGACCGATTTAGTTGAGGTGCTGCACAGGAAAGCGGAGTCAATGCCCAGTAGATCATTGGTCCTATTGTTTTCTGATATGATTGTGAAGGAGGATAAAAAGCAGGATCTATGGGAGGCTTTTCGGCATTTAACGCACCAAAAGCATGACGTTATTGTTTTTCACCTAATGGATTTACAAACTGAGCAGTTACTTGATTTTGATAGCAGGCAAACGAAGTTTGTGGATTTAGAGAGTGGGGATAGTTTGGTGGTGAATCCAGAAACGCTAAGAGCCAATTATAAGGCTGTGGTTAATAAGCAAATAAAGGAATTGCGGAACGAGTTGTTGCAACTAAAGGTGGACTTATGTGAAGTAGATGTACAAGCACCTTTCGATGCCTTAATGAGGGCCTATTTATCGCGCAGAAAAAAAATTTTACAATCGAAACGATTTTAGCATTGCATAATGGTAAAATCTATTACCTTTGCCCCACTCTTAACGCAAGGGTTTTTGAAATAAAAGCATTGGTCTGGTAGTTCTCCCGATAGTTATCGGTTCGCGATAGAGATTGGAAGCTTAGAATACTTGTCCCGCCAAGCGGGAGGGTCGCAAGCCACGAGAGCTACAGACATGAAATAAAGAACTACGGTCTGGTAGTTCTCCCGATAGTTATCGGGATGGTTAGAAT
>JBMYJC010000367.1:0-2382 GCA_049594055.1 Luteibaculum sp.
TAATTTCCTGGATAAATGGGTTGTTGTCTACGCTTTTGCCCGCTGATTTTTCCTGCACTTTTTCCGCCATGAATACCGTTTTTTGAGCCCCGCGAAGATAGGGTTTTAGCTACAAACTCTCATGCGTTGCTAGTATTGTGGCAATCAGGCGTTTTACTGTGCAAGCGTAAGACCTTCCTCGCTCATCAACCAATATTTTTCTTCCATATCTCCATCCAGCATGTCCTGTAAGTTATCAATGTCGTAAATAATGCGGTCGCAGCCGTCACTCAGGTATATGCTTTTGCCCTGTGGAACAGAAAGGGTTATGCGAATCTCCTGCTTGCGATATTTAAGGCTTTTATCCCAGCTAAAAATGGGATCAAACCAGATCTTGTTTTCCTGCAATTCGTAGTTGTATCGAATTCCTTCTGCATTTTGCCTGCCTTCAACCGCTGTTCTTCCCGATGCTAAACGTTCCACTTCAACATACCATAAGCTGTCTTTAGAATCCTCTATATCCAAGAGCACCCGACCAGAAATCAGCTGATCATCTTCCAGGCTTAATAGCTTTAAATGGTAGTTGTGGTGTCCTCTAAAGTCGGAGGAGAAATATAAATCCTCGTTCACCATTACGTGCAGCGTATCTGAGCTAAGATTCTCCAATACCGTTTTTTCCCGGCTAATGCCTCTGTTTTCGTAGTGATTTAGCGATGCCAATAAAAAGGTAGCAAAGGCCGAAAAGCTCACAAAAAGAACAACCGGAATGCTGATTGCCAAAGTGGTTTTTGAAGGTAATTTGGCGCCCAAACCATTCAGTCCCACCAGAATAAAACCAGTAACTATGGTTATTAGGAATACTGCAGCTAGCAGTAGCAGGATATGGAAATCTCCACTTTGGCTAAAGAAAACATCAATTAGTTCTGAGTTTTCCAATGCACCTAAGGGACCAAGTATGGACCATTTTAATCCAAATAAGAAGGTGAAAATGAAAATGGTTGTTCCAAGGAAAAGCACAGCTCCCAGAGCAATTGCGATAACACCAATTACCTTGCGCAATACATGCCATATTAATCGAAGTACAGAGCCAATGAAAGCAAGAATCTCGTGTAGTGCTTTTCCTAAATTACTGGCTGCCTGAGAGTTTTTCCCCGCTTTTACATCGTCTTTGAATTTGGAGTAGGAATCCTTAACGTTTTGACTCTCTTTGCGAAAACGATTTTTAATGTTTTCTACGGTCACTGGTTCGCCCTCCATTTCAAGCTTCTCCGCCGTAGTTTTTGCTTCGGGGATAACTATCCAAAGGATGATGTATGGAATAATCCCAAAACCGAAGCTTAAAACGGAGATTACAAAGATTAGCCTGAATAGGATGGGGTCTATGTTAAAATAAGAACCTAAGCCACCGCAAACGCCCGCAATAATCTGGCTGTCTGGGTTTCTGAAAATTCTCTTAGCTTTTTTCTTTTTGCGTTTTGGTGCATCCTCATCCTCGTCCAGGTCGGGCTCGGATTGAAAAAATTTGGGATCGCCCAGTACCTCCATCACAAAATCCACATCCTCCCGCAGCACTACCTCCCGTCCATCTGCAAGGCGACGACGCTCGCAAAAGTACTCGTATTTCGGCTCTTGCAAAAGCTCGGCAATTCTTCGTTCTATGTCGTTGATAATCTCCTCAACGTCTTCTTCACCTTCCAGAAAGCTTTTTATGGCCTCTAGGTAACTGTGAAGCTCTTGGTAGGCGGTTTCCTCTATGCTAAAAGAAAATCCAGCCAGGTTTATGCTTATCGTTTTATTCATGATTTCAGGCGTTTGGTTGTTTTAAGTACTGCGGTTTGTAATTCATCCCAGGTGTTATCCAGCTCGCGCAAAAATTTTTGTCCTTCTTCAGTTAAGCTGTAATATTTTCTCGGTGGCCCAGATTTGCTCTCCTCCCATCGGTAGGTGAGAAGTTTGGAGTTTTTCAGCCGGGTTAAAAGGGGGTAGAGTGTTCCTTCTACTACAATCAGTTTTGCTTCCTTAAGCTCCTCTATTATTTCACTGGTGTAGCACTCTTTACGCCCCAATATGGCCATGATGCAATACTCCAATACCCCTTTTCTCATCTGCGCTTTGGCGTTCTCTATTTTCATAAGCCTTAGTTTAAGGTATTGTGTTACGCAAATATAATGGTAAAAGAATGTACTATGCAAAACATAGTACCATAATTGTTTAAATGGCGCTATGATTTTACAGATGGTTCACATGGGCGATGAATTAGAACTACTATCTTGGCCGCGTCAGAATGAGTAGCCAAATGCACATTATAGGTAGGGCAGAAGTAGTAAGTTTTCCCAGATTGGATTTAACAGAGGTAAGGGCCAAGGTAGATACCGGTGCAGATTCCTCATCCATCCATGCAAC
>JBMYJC010000368.1:0-2376 GCA_049594055.1 Luteibaculum sp.
TTTGAATGGATGGCTGAGTTACCCCGAACTTATCGATACGAGTACGTAAAATGCGCTCGGTATTATCGATGGCCGTTCTGGCCTCTTCTCTTAAGGTTTCAATGATTTCTGCGTTTGACGCATCTCTTGGAAACTTCTCCTTGTTATCTCTAGAGTGGAATATAGCAGCAAGCTTTCCTTCTGGAGCAACCTCGCTATAGGCATTCTCAAATAGCGTGATAAAGTTATCTTGAGAGCTCGCCTGTCTTTCTTTTGCCAACTTAATGGCTTGACGAAACTCTTCATTATCGCTATTTCCAGAAAGCGCAACCACTAGCTCTGGAATAGAAACTTCCAGCGTAACTGCCATACCCCCTTGCAAATCCAAACCTAAGTTTAGCTGCATCTCCTTAGCTTCATCGTACGTGTAGCCAAGAACCGGGTAAATTTTCTCTCCAGCGTTTTCCTTTAAAAACTTATCTGCATAGTAGTTCTTTACAGAATCCTCCTCATCTATCGATAATTCAACTCCTGAGAGTTTTACAGAATCTACCTTTTGCATGGCAAACTCTTTTGCTTCTCCTTCAAAAGAAGCTGTAACCCATGAGAAAGAAATTTGATAGAGACATGCTAAACCTAGTAAAATGGTTAGCAACCAAACCGCACCTTTATTTTGCATTTTTGTATATGACTAAGACCTCGATTCTAAAATTCGAGCGGCAAATATAGAACTTACGTGCTGAATAACAATCTATGAACATCAGGCCCATTTTGAACTTTTACACAAGCCTTTTTGCAGCCATTGGCCTTTTGTTTTTCATGTTTCCAAAAGCTTTAGACGGACAGGTTAAGCTGGTTTTAAGTGAGGATTTTAACATTAGCGCAAATAATAAGCTAGCAGATCTATCTCAAGCGGGGGGATACAATAGCCCCCAATTCGCCATTGCAGATTTAAACAACGATGGTACAGGAGAGCTGTTTATTTACGACCGCAACACTCAACGGCAATTTGCCTTGAACCTGGGGGAAAGTGGTGTACAAACGCTGTTTAAGCCCAATTTAAAACTCCCCATTTCCGACTGGTTTAAATTGGTGGATTACAATTGCGACAACATTCCCGATTTATTAACTGGCTCTACCGGTGCAATTGCAGCCTACCCAGGAATTTATGTTGACAACCTGCTTCAGGTCAATGAAAATCCCAGAATTCTAAGAAGCACCTATCAGTTATCTACCCAAACCTTTGAGGCCAATATTTTTGTAAACCCTATTGATATTCCCATTGCTAGGGATATGGATAACGATGGAGATATAGACATTCTCGCTTTTTCAAGCTCAGGTTCCAGGGTGGAATTTCATGAAAATGTAAGTACAGGCTGCGATTTGGAATTTCGCTTGCAGAGTGGTTGCTATGGCTATTTTTTGGAAGCTGAGGAGAACGCTAAAATTGAATTGGGTATAGATAAATGTCCGCTCCAAGTGCAAAGCACCCCTTTTTTAAAGCACAGTGGAACAACACTGTTTTACCTGGATCAAGACAGGCAACTTATCCTAGGCGAATTGGAATACGATTCACTGGTTCAAATTCAAATGGAACCCGATGGCATGGCAAATGATTCCGCGGTTTCTGTGGGTTTATTTCCCTTAAATAATGCCTTGGCTGCAAAAGAGTTTCTTGCCGTTTATGATGGTTTTAATCCCGATGAAATTATTGTTGCCCCCAACACCTCTGGTAGTTCCGATACACAAGAGGCAGTGCAGCGCCTAAAGCGCAATTCAAAAAACAACTGGGAAAACCTGGATGATAATTTCCTGCATAACCGCATGCTAGATCTGGGGCGAAACACAAATACCACGGTTTTTAATTCAGAGGGTGAAATTATTGTTTTAGCTGCCACTCAGGTTCAAAGAAACAGTCAACTGCAAAACTTGATCTATCGGTTTAGGCTGGAAAATAAGGAGCAATTGCATTTAGTGGATAGTTGCGAAATAGTCCTTCCAAACAACGAAATCATCTATTCCATTTCAGTGAGCCCAATCAGTAATTTACTTTATGTTGGAACAGAAGGAGGTAGTATTTATAAAGTAGATGCGGGACTAATAAGCTGCAATTTTGAATCGGATAATATCCAGCAATTGCAAGGAAGTTCTTCTAGTGCATCCACCACATTCTCTGCCATAAGCGCAACCGACATAAACGGGGATGGCTTGGATGATTTGATAATTGGAAGCCGCAATGGAGGAATGAAACTGCTTCTGGGTAAAAGCTCGGGAGGATTAGAAAATTTTTCATCGATTTGGGAAGAAATCAACGTCCAACATCCTCTAGCTCCAAATGTCTTTGCAAAACCTAGCGTTTTCTCTTATGCTGGGAGAGATTACCTCTGGAATTTCAGT
>JBMYJC010000369.1:0-2372 GCA_049594055.1 Luteibaculum sp.
TCTTCCATAAGGTTGTATAAAGCCACCGCACCTTTGCCTCTTAACCAGGCTTCCATGTATAGTAAGCCAATGTTGATGTTTTTGCGAATACCCGCTTCGGTTATTTCCCCAAACTGGCTGGGGAATAGGTCGGTCTCCGATATTCCGTGACCTGGAATATTTGAGATTTGGTTATTACCTTCAATCTCCTTGTTAAATATTTCGGCTACTGGAGCAACTAAAGCAGGATGAGCAACCCAACTTCCATCATGGCCATTCTTAGCTTCTCGCTTTTTATCGGCAACCACTTTTTCGATAGCAGCTTTATTTTTGGCCTCATCGTTTTTCACAGGGATAAATGCTGACATTCCTCCCATAGCAAAAGCACCTCTTTTGTGGCATGTATCCACCAAGAGCTTGCTGTATGCGTCCATAAATCCCGTTGCCATTGTTACTTGGTCCCTATCGGGAAGGATTTTGGTAGGGTCTTGTTTAAAGCATTTTATTGCGCTGAAAATGTAATCCCAGCGACCGCAGTTTAATCCCGCAGCGTGATCGCGCAATTCATAAAGAATTTCATCCATTTCAAAAGCCGCAGGTAGGGTTTCAATTAAAACCGTTGCTTTAACTGTGCCTTGTGGGATATCTAGGTAGTCTTGGGCAAAAACAAATACCTCATTCCATAAACGGGCTTCTAAATGACTCTCAAGTTTAGGGAGGTAGAAATAGGGTCCACTGCCTTTCTCCAATAGGCTTTTCGCATTGTGAAAGAAGTACAGACCAAAGTCTACAAAAGAACCCGACAAGCGCTGTCCGTTAATTTTTAAATGTTTTTCGGGAAGGTGTAAACCACGAGGTCTTACCAACAAAGTGGCCACTTGATTTTTTAAGGCATAGCTTTTCCCATTAGCGGCAGTAAAGTCAATATTGCGATTTATCGCATCGCGGAGGTTGATTTGTCCGGAAATAACATTTTCCCAGCTGGGAGAGGTGCTATCCTCAAAATCTGCCATAAAACAATTGGCTCCTGAGTTTAATGCGTTGATCACCATCTTTCGATCAACAGGCCCAGTGATTTCTACTTTTCGGTTTTGTAAATCTTTGGGAAGTGGTGCTACCTGCCAATCTCCAGTCCGTACACTCTCGGTTTCAGGTAAAAAACCAAGCGACTTCCCTTGTTTAAGGGCAATACTTCGCTCCTTGCGTTTATCTAAAAGCTGTAAGCGCTGATCATTAAATTTTAAATGAAGCTGAAATAGAAACTGAAGTGCGGCTTCGGTAAGCACTTTCTCTTGTCCTTTGGCTTCGCTTTTTATCTCAATCGGTAGGGTTGTTACTTCCATAGTTTGAATGCTTTTTACAAAGTAAGCTTAAACGAATTTAATCTGCAAGCGAAAATTCGCTAAAAAATATCATTTCGCTGACTGAGGAAATTCATATTCCGATGAAATGAATGTTTTATGTTTGTGCAATTGCATGCAAACAATTTCAGAGGATAAGATTCGGGTAATATTTGGGCTCAAGGTGGCTCAACAGCGATCGCGATTGGGCATTAGCCTTTCGCAGCTATCCAAAAAAAGCGGTCTTTCGGCTTCCTACCTAAACGAGATTGAGAAGGGTAAAAAATACCCCAAGGCAGAAAAAATTTATGCCCTGGCCTCGGCTCTGGATCTGGATTACGATGAGCTCGTTTCTATGAAATTAAAGCAGGACCTGGCACCGCTTGGCGAATTGTTAGCGTCTCGTTTTTTTGATGAAATACCTTTTGATCTATTCGGCTTGGAAGGAAATCAAATCATAGATCTGCTCTCCAAGTCACCTATGCAGGCCTCTGCTTTTATGGGGGCTTTTATTGAGCTGGCTCGCCAATACAACATCAGGGAAAAAGAATTGCATGCCGCAGCCCTAAGAAGCTACCAGGAGCTATCCAATAATTACTTTGCGGAAATCGAGCAGGAAGCAAAAAAATTTCTGAAAAAACACAAGCTAGACCCGAGAGAACCACAGTTCTACCAAGGTCTGGAATCGATTCTTCAAAGCACTTACCACTACAGAATAGATCGCGAAAGTCTGTCAACGGATGAGGATCTTAAAGGTGTAAAATCCTTCTACAAAGCTCAAGATGAAGAGGTGTTGTTCCTGGAAAGTTCGCTATCCCCTTTGCAACAGCAGTTCATCATAGCTAAGGAGTTGGGTATAAATCATTTAGGCCTGGATAAGAGCTCACGCGTGAATACTATTGGCGGTAGGGTAGATGTTCGCGGCTTTTCTCAAATCCTGGAGAATTTTAAAGCTTCCTATTTTGCTGGCGCCATTATGTTACCGGAAGATGGACTGCTGGAGGATATCCGTGCCTGGTTTGCCAAGGACAGATGGGAGCCAGAAACCTTGAG
>JBMYJC010000370.1:0-2351 GCA_049594055.1 Luteibaculum sp.
CTTTTAAGGTCTGCGAGAGATAAGCGTTTAGTTCCTGAAATCCGAGGTTGTTTTTAGCTATTCCTACAAATTTTTGCTGTACATGGTTTCTAAAGTCAATGCCAATTTTTACACGAATTCCCACTTCTTTGGCAATGCGCAGACACTCTAAACAGGCGGAGGTGTTGTTGATGTCTGTAACACAGAGCTCCGTGTAGCCCATGCTTACGGCTTGCTCTAAAAGCTTATGTGGAGCAAGGGTTCCGTAGCCTAAGCTGTAGTACGTGTGGCAATTGAGTAACATAAATGACTAAATAATCGACATTAATTGGATTATAAAGTAGTCATTTATTTATCTTTGGATGGATGAATTAGACGAAATTAAATTCAATAGCATGCATTTCTCCCAAAACTTACGCCTGTTGCGAAAGCGGAAAAAGCTCTCGCAAACAGCACTTGCAGAGGCTTTAGGTCTTCATCGTTCCACATTAGCGGGTTACGAGCAGGGCGTGCAACCGCCTTTTCCAACTTTAATAGCTATTGCAGAGTATTTTGGCTACTCGTTGGATGCGCTTATTCGGTACAACCTGAGTGCTTTGGGTGAATTTCAGCTCTCCGAGTTGGATCGTGGAATGGAGGTGGATATCAGTGGAAGGAAATTGCGCATGCTTACCATTAGCACCGACCCATCTGGAAAGGAGAACATAGAAATGGTTTCTCAAAAAGCGCAGGCTGGCTACACAACAGGTTATGGCGATCCCGATTTTATAGCCGAGCTCCCCAAATTTCAACTGCCCTTTTTAGATCAACAAAAAAGCTATCGCTGCTTTCAAATTAGCGGAGATTCCATGCTGCCTATTCCAGAAGGAGCCTGGGTTACTGCATCTTACGTGCAAGACTGGAAGCAAGTGAAAGCAGGCAAGGCCTATATTTTAGTTACCAAAGAAGATGGCGTGGTGTTTAAGCTGGTTTACCCAAAAAAGGATCATCCTCAAAACTGGCTGTTGGTTTCTACCAACCGCATTTATAAACCCTACGAGATTGAGCTAAAAAACCTGGTGGAGCTATGGAAGTTTGAAACTTACCATAGCCTAGATTTTTAAAACAGGCTTCCCTGTTGTTCTTCCAGTTCGGGGTAGTATTTTTTCTTTAGCAATTCCTCAGAGTTTCCAGCCGCTTCTTTTCCGCGCAATTTAGCTACTGGAAATGCTTCCAATTCATCGGCTGGATAGGGGGTTATTAGATTTGATAGTACCTCGTCTAAATCGGAGTGCTTTTCTACATCCAACCACAGGTCTTCTTGTTCTTCGTTTAAAATTACCGGCATTCTTGCCTCATCCATTTTAGGGTTGTTGTGTATTTGTTCTAGCAATGCATTGCCTTTTGTGGTAGCTATGCTAAAGCTGTGTATGATCTCTCCAGAATCTTTGTCCGTCCACTCGCTCCACAAACCGGCAAGCATAATGGGCTGTTTGTCTTTTCTGAAAATTCGGTAGGGATAACTTTTACCGTTTTTATGATGATGCTCGAAAAAGGCAGAAACCGGAACCAAACAACGCGTAGATTTTGCTGCTACCCGAAAGGCGGGTTTTTCAAAAATAGTCTCGCTTTTTGCGTTAAGCGTATTGTTCCAAATTTTTTGTTTGTCGGCATCGGTTTTAACCCAAAGCGGTATTAATCCCCACACAGCAGGTTCTGGTTCGCTTGGGTTGCTGTTTTTGTAAATCAGCAGCTTGGGATGGGCAAAACCTGGAGCGTGGTAATAGTTTTTTAGGTAGGGTGCCAACTTATCTTTAATTCCGGCAATGGCCTTGGGGTCATTGAGTCTTGTAGCTCTTTTTAGTTGAGCTTCCAGGTTGGTTTGAACATCGTAGCACATCTGAAGAGATTTTTAAACGAATTTAAAATTGATTGAACTTAGCTTGTGAGCTAAATTGCCGCATCTAATGTAATACTATGCTCTTAAGGAAGTGGTTGATAATCATTGTTTTCATGGGACTTATTCCTATTTCGTGCTACGATGAATGCGGTAACGAAAATGAGTACTATGACATCGCTACCATGGAGGTTGAGGCCATTAAAGGCTTCGATATTTATGAGCAAGGCGAAATTAGCCCCTCAGATTCTTTTCTGCTGATTTTAGATTTTTCTCCATATACACTGACAAGAGTGGAGCCCATACGACTGCCTGGTACCTTGTTGGCAAAAGATTGTGACTTTCCACTAAACGGACTCAAATACCATGTCACTCATATGGAGATAACCTCTGAATCTGATTTTATAGGCCGAGAATCGGGTTCATCCTTAACTGATCAGTTTTTATTTGAACCTAATCTAACTTTTCCATATAAGTCGGAGAGCAGAATGGCGCT
>JBMYJC010000371.1:0-2348 GCA_049594055.1 Luteibaculum sp.
TTTCGTGGAATACGACCTTCCAAACGGTCTACACGTAATTCTTCATCAAGATAATAGCACCCCTGTGGTGGCCATCACCATGATGTACCACGTGGGCTCTAAAAACGAAAACCCAACGCGCACCGGGATGGCCCACTTCTTTGAGCACCTGCTTTTTGAAGGTTCCGAAAACATTGGAAGAGGTCAGTTTGATAAGTACATCGAAAATGCGGGCGGAGTATTAAATGCGAACACCACACAAGATCGTACTTTCTATTACGAGGCTCTTCCATCCAACCAATTGGAATTAGGCCTTTGGTTAGAAAGCGAGCGCCTGATGCATGCCAAGGTAGAAACCGTTGGTATTGAAACACAGCGCGAAGTTGTAAAAGAGGAGCGCAGACAGCGTATGGATAACACGCCTTATGGTTCTATCCTGGAGGAGACTTTTAAAAGAGCGTACAAAGAACACCCTTACCGTTGGTCTGTAATTGGGTCTATGGATCACCTAAACGCTGCAACAGATCAGGAATTCATGGACTTCTACAAAACATTCTATGTTCCTAACAATGCGGTGCTTTCAATTGCAGGAGACATCAAGATTGAAGAGACTAAAAAGCTTATCAGCAAATACTTTAAAGACATTAAAAAGGGAACTGGAGAGATTCCTGTACCCAAAGAAATTGAGCCTGTACAAGCAAAAGAGGTTAGAGATACCGTTTTCGACAACATCCAATTACCAGCTGTTATTCAGGCCTACCACAGCCCAGCGGCAGGAACCCCTGATGCTTATGCTATGGAAATGTTGGGAACGCTGCTTTCAAGTGGACAATCTTCTCGCCTTTACAAAAGGTTAGTTGATAAAGAGCAAGTAGCCCTTCAAACTGGTGTTTTCCCCTTAGGTCTCGAGCACCCAGGGTTAACTTTAAGTTTTGCTATCTGCAACGCAGGGGTTGATCCAAAAGCTGCTGAAGCCCTAATAGATGAGGAGATTGAGAAGCTTAAAACAGAATTGATTTCTCAGGACGAACTTCAAAAAATCAAAAATCAGGTTGAAGCCAATTTTGTAGCTGGAAACTCTAGAGTAGTTGGAGTTGCTGAGAGCTTGGCAAATTACCATATGTACTACGGTGATGCAAACCTGATTAATACAGAGATTGATCGCTACCTAAAAGTTACGCCAGAGGACATCAAAAATGTAGCGAACAAATACCTTAAAAAGAACAACCGCGTGGTATTGTATTACCTACCTAAGGCCAATTAATAATCATGAAATCATTGATAAAGATGAAACATATAACATCCTTACTAATACTGCTTTCTTTTACACTTGCCAGCTTTGCGCAGGTAGATAGAAGTAAAGCACCAGAGCCGGGTCCGGCACCAAAGATTCAAATTGGGAAATCAGAAAAATTCACCCTGGAGAATGGGTTAAAAGTTATTGTAGTAGAGAACAACAAAAGACCAGTTGTTTCTTACTCGCTAACTTTAGATTACGTTCCCTTTATGGAAGGTGAAGTTGCTGGGAATGCAGCTATTGCCGGGTCCTTGTTAAGAGCTGGAACTGCCAACATGAGCAAGGCAGAGATTGATAAAAACATCGATTTTATTGGAGCTACGCTCGTAACCAGCAGCAATGGTATTTACGGACAATCACTTAGCAAGCACAGCGATAAGTTGTTGAGCATCTTTTCTGATGTGTTGCTAAACCCAAGCTTTCCAGCAGAAGAATTAGAGAAGGAAAAGAAAAAAACCATCTCTGGATTAGCGGCTGCAAAAGAGGATCCTAACGCAATTATGTCCAACGTTTCCAGAGCCCTTACTTACGGGAAAAACCACCCTTACGGTGAGTTGGAAACTGAAAAGACCGTTGGAAACATCTCCGTTGAAACTTGTAAGGATTTTTACAACACCTATTTCAGACCTAACATTGCTTACTTAGTTATAGTTGGAGATATTACTCGTGCTGAGGCGGAAGCTAAAGCCAAGAAATACTTTGGTTCTTGGAAAAAGCAAGAAGTTCCAATGGCCAAATTACCCGAGGTAAAAGGCCCACAAGGAAAGCAAGTTTGTTTTGTACCAAAAACCGGAGCAGTTCAGTCGGTAATAAATGTAACCTACCCTATCAACCTAAAACCGGGAGCACCGGATGCTATACCTGCAACGGTTATGAACAGCATTTTAGGAGGAGGAGTATTTAGCGGCCGCTTAATGCAAAACCTGCGCGAGGATAAAGGTTACACCTATGGAGCAAGATCTTCTTTGGATACCGACCCTTATGTTGCTTCTTTTACTGCATATGCCTCTGTTAGAAACGAAGTAACCGATAGCTCTGTAACTGAATTCCTTTACGAGCTAGACAGAATTAA
>JBMYJC010000372.1:0-2342 GCA_049594055.1 Luteibaculum sp.
GTGCGAAAATTTGAAGACTTCCAAAGTTACTCCAGATTAAACCCAAACTTTTATGTGGAATCTAAGGCTTACTAACAAGCGCTTGTGGAAGTAGGTCTAAAACCCAGGGAAATTCATCCTTAAATCCCAAAAAGCCTTGTAATCCACCAGTATGAATCACCAACAAATTATCTGGGTTTAGTTTTTCATTTTTTATTTCACCAATTACACCTTGCATAGCCTTAGCGGTATAAACAGGATCTAGAAGTAAGTTCCAGGCTTGCCATGCCTCATCAATAAAGTCAATGAGTTCGGCATCTAACTTCCCATATCCCTTTCCAACAAAAGAAAAATTAAGTTGTGGCCCGTAGATCTGAACAAAGGAATCAGGCAAATATTTTTCTGGTACCGCACTCATACCGATAACGCGTTGGTTGGGAAAACGGAATTTTTCTAATCCCAAAAAAGAGGTACCAGTACCTACAGCAATTACAAGCGTATTAAAGGGTTTTAGATGATCGCTCAGTAGATGCTTAAAACCTTCCTCTCCCAGTTTGCCAGCACCACCTTCTGGAATTATCATAAAACCCGGAAACTTCGCTTTTATTTTTTCTATAAAATCTGGTTGATGCCGGTTCCTGTACTCTTCGTAGCCAAGATTCTCAATAAGCATGTCGTGACGCATGCAAAAGCTTAAGGTGTCGGTAGTTTCCTTAAAAGGGTTTCTTACCAAAGCACGGGATTTAAAACCGAATTTTTTAGCCGCGTAGGAGAGAGCCTGTAAATGGTTGGAATGTCTTCCACCAAAACTCAACAGGCCTTCTTTTCCAGCCTTTTTTGCTGCTAGCAAGTAATAGTGGAGCTTGCGGTATTTATTCCCGCTAATGAGCGGATGCAGGAGATCCTCGCGCAAAATGTGAATAGAGGCATCCACGCCAAATGCCCTTAGATCAAGCTCTTGAATAGGTGCATTATGGCTGAAAGACTCTATCATTTGGTAAATTTGCAGCAAATTTTGGCGGCATGGCAGAGGATATGAGTGGATTTTCTAAAAAGGGCAAATTAGACCCCGATGACTATTACACCACTCCCGAAGGCTTTATTGTTTTTACAGAAAAATACCTGCGAAAAAGAGGCTACTGCTGTCAAAATGGTTGTCGCCACTGCCCATACGGTTTTAATAAAAAACGCGTAAAAGGAGCTCAGTAGAATTAACCTCGCTCCTCTATTCTTCCATCGGCATGTTGCGCAAAGCGACCTTTACTTCTTGGGTGTACATGCTCTGCAACTGGCCAGGGCCATCCGCCAAATTGGTCCTTCTGGTAATCCAAAATTGCCTGTCTTATTTCTGCCTGACTGTTCATTACAAATGGACCATGCTGGTGCACGGGCTCATCAATGGGTTTGCCCTGAAGCAGCAAAAAAGATGATGCCTCTGGCCCGTTGTTAATGCTTATATCATCATGCGCGTGAATAGCTGAGTGCCTGGTAATATTCTCACCATTTAACTTAAAGGAATTACCCTTGTAGAAAAAGAGGCTACGGTTGCTATCGGTTTTTTGTACCGGCAAGTCAAATCTTGCTCCTGGCTCTAAATCTATCAACCAAACCTGCACATCATTTTCAGGATGGGCCGCCCAGGAGTCAGGTGTGCTTCTTAGTGCCTTTTTGCCTTGAAACTCCCCAGCAACAATCTTTACTCTTCGGGTTTTACCGTTTTCATCCTTGCTTAGGTGGATAGGAATATCCTCATGCCAAAGCATTTTATAATGCGGTTCAACCATTTTAGATTTTCGCGGCAAGTTGAGCCAAATCTGGAAAAGAACAAGAGGGTTCTTCTCATCTTCCTTAAGCAGTGGAAACATCTCTGAGTGTTGCACGCCTTTGCCGGCTGTCATCCACTGCACATCACCCTGGCCAAAACGTCCGGTGGCCCCAAGCGAATCGGAATGATCTACCAATCCGGTTTCCACAATGGTAATGGTTTCAAATCCACGGTGGGGATGTGCGGGAAAACCCGGAACCGTTTTTCCGTGATACATTCGATATCCGTTTCGGATCTCAAAATCACTGCCCAAGGCACGTCCATCTAGTCCTGTTTTTGGACCTAATTTTTCATTTCCAGCAGGAAAATGGTCCTCGTGGTAAACACAAAAAAGAAAGGGATTTGGCGTTCGCCAGGGAAATCCCAAAGGTTCTATATCAAAGTTGGACTGTTTCATAATTAGGTGCTTTATACACGATTAAGACTTTCAACGAAAATTCATTAAAAGCGTTCATTAACCTATCCTGGCTGGTAAAAAATTACATCCAATTCACTGATAATGGTAAAATCTTTATCTGCAGAAATTAGAGGAATATTG
>JBMYJC010000373.1:0-2325 GCA_049594055.1 Luteibaculum sp.
TTTAGCAGCGCAAACAAGCACAAAATGCAATCTCGGATCTGGAAAGCGCTCAAATATTTGCTCTTCCAAGCTGTTTAAACTGTATTTCTCCCCAGCCAGTTTAAAATCGCGATCGCTAAAAAAGCCCCCTATTTCCTGGGGCGTGCTGATGGGATAATGCCGGAGCACCTTTTGAATGACAAACAAATTGTAAGCGTTTAACATCAGAGCCTTGGCGACAGAATCTTGCTCAGGGATTTTTGTTTTATCCAAAAGGTAAAGGAGCTCTTCCAGGTTTTGTTTGTCCGTTTTTATGGATTGATAATCTACCTCTCCATCTACAACATTTGCCTTTAAAAATGCGTGGCACTTTCCAAAAAACAGATCGGAATTAACCTGGCTAAACCCATTCATACAGAGCAAGCTAAGCAAGGCAATGAGGCATCTTTTCATAAGGGGAATCTACTCCCAAAAGGCCAGCAACATTTGTTAGAAAAGCTTAATTAACAGAAGCTTAGCTTTTGCTGGTATGGAGTTGCATCTCAGAAAGCGTGGCCCCGCCTTTAATTCCAAAATCCAAGGTGCGTATTGGGAATGGAATGGTAATGTCGTTGGCATCAAAAGCAGCTTTAATGGTTTTTATGGCTTGATTGCGCATTTGAAGAAATCCAGGTTGATCTGGATAATCAATCCAAAACTTGATCTCGAAGTTTATTGAGGAGTCACCAAAACCGGTATAGGTGAAGATGGTATCCTCCAAGCGAATTACGTTGGGCATTTTTTTGATTGCGCTTAGAACTATCTCCTCTACCCGTTCCAGGTTATCGCCATAAGAGACGCCAACCGCTAGATCTATTCTGCGCTGCCCAAGCACCGAGAAGTTTATGATGGCCGATTGCAGCACATCCTTATTTGGGATATACACCTCCTGGCCTTGAAATGTTTGAATGACTGTTACTCTTAGATTGGTTCTGGAAACGGGTCCCATAAAACCACTTATTTCTACCACATCGCCTACCTGAAAAGGCCTGCGAAAGGCTAAGATTACCCCGGAAATGAAGTTGGCCGCAATGTCTTGAAAAGCAAAACTCAAGGCCAGACCAATTACCCCAACCCCAGCTAGCAAGGAGGTAACCGTTTTTTCCAGTTTTAATACCCCAAGCACTGTAAAAAGCCCCAATCCCAAAACCGCATAATATACAACGGTAGAAAAGAGATTTTCCAGCACCCGATTATCGGTGTATTTAGTAAAAAGCTTGGCGAACACTTTGCGAACACCCCGAGCCAAAAGCCAGAAAATCAGATAAATAACGGCAGCGGCAATAATATTGGGCAGCATTTCTATGGCTACTGAGAGCCAGCTTTGCACTTGTTCACTAAAGGTGGATATGGGTTTTGCGAGTTGCTCTGTAGATTGCGGCATGGGTTGTTTTTCCTGAAAGCTACTATTCTAGCCCAGCCAATCCAAATGGGAAAGCCTGTTAAAGGCTAGTTTCCAGCTGTTGATCCAGCAAAATAGCTTCCTGAATAACCCGATAAATTTTCGGATTGCTCAAGTCGGAAATGCCTCCGATATAAATACCTCCGACCTGTTTTCTACCCTTAAAATCTATTATACCCTCTTCGTTACTTAATTGATAGGCCCTTGGAAATGCCAACTCCAAACCTCCTTCTTTTAGTGGATTTATATAACAGACCCAAGAGTTTTTAAGGAAAAAGGGCAGCCCGTATTTCATCTCGCAACGCACGCCAGGTAAGGCAGTTAGGTAACCAAAAATCTCATTTACCATGGCCAATTCCCTTTGGGGTAGCAATTCCAGAAATACATCGTAAGATTTCACAACCTTGAATTTTTAAGTGGCTAAAAAGCCTTGTCAAGGAGGGAAAACGGACAAGGAGTTTGCGAATTACGCAATTGTATGCAATTTAAGGGCTGCGGAATGAAATAAAATTTAAAAACAGCCCAAATGAGTGCTTTTAGCGATATAATCAATGGAAAAGAGGCCGTATTGGTAGATTTCTTTGCCACCTGGTGTGGCCCCTGTAAAACCTTAAGTCCCATAATCCAGGAACTAAAAAAGGAACTTGGATCCCAATTAAAAATTTTAAAGGTGGATGTGGACAAAAATCCTGCAGCGGCCCAAAAGTACCAGGTACGCGGTGTGCCCACTCTTATTCTATTTAAAAATGGAGAGATTTTATGGCGCCAAAGCGGAGTTGTTCCCTTAGCAGCGCTCAAACAACAAATCCTAGCAAAAATCTAAAAGCCAATTATGCTGCTTTTAATTCTATATCTCATTTTGGCCATTGGAGTTTCGTTTTTGTGTTCCATTATGGAAGCGGTAC
>JBMYJC010000374.1:0-251 GCA_049594055.1 Luteibaculum sp.
AAGTTTTAGATAGGTTTCTGATTTCCTGCTCTCTTTTCTGAAGGTCATCGTACATCGTTAAAATTCTAAGGATAAGATCCTTATCTGCGATGTTAGATTTCTCCATTTCCTCTTTAAACCCTAACCAGTCTTCACCTTTAGGATTGCTAGTGTAGAATGACTCAGACTTCCCTTCCACCTTTTTACGAGTAAGGATTTTGCTAACCACTTTTTTTGCAGATTCTGCACGGTCGTCTGCAAGATTTTCGTTG
>JBMYJC010000374.1:261-2286 GCA_049594055.1 Luteibaculum sp.
CAAAAGCCTCTAGCTCCTTAATATCCTTGTCTCTTAACTCACTGCTTCTTACAACCGGACTGTTTTGTAGATAGTTGATGGTAGCCTCTTGTTTGTGCTTAGTTACGCGAGTGAATTTGTCTTTCGCAATTAGCACTTTATCGTCATTCTGCAGTAAATAAGGGGTGATAATTGTACCTACTCCAATTTTTCGTGGATCTAGTGTTTTGTTTTTTTTCCCTCTTTTTAACTGAACCTCTAACTCAAGGTCTGCATAGCTAAGACCTTCTTGGTAATCAATTTTATCGCTGTAGGTGTAGTTTCCACCTTCTTTCATCTGGATAACAGGATTGTTACCGGCTACTTTTTCACCTTGCAGATAGAAAGGCTTGAACCTTGCAACTGTACCATTTTCTCCCATCAACACAGGCGTTACCTGAAGCGTTGTTTTTCTGTCGAAATATTTTGGGGGAATTTGCGCCTTAAGCTCCATGCTTATTTGGTCGCATTTCATCTCTAAGGGATGTGGATTGATTTCGTATTTAATGGCATCAGCATTTCGGGTCATTTTACCCAAGCAACAACACCCGGTAAAAATTACCGCTACCGCTGCTGCTGATAGGATTGATTTGATTGAAAGTTTCATAGCTCGTTTGTGGATTTAGCTGCAATAATACTAAGGAAGAACGCAATGTGAAAATAAATTGAATTCCTAATTAACACAGTTAAGGCTTTTTATCACCTATTTTCTCTATTTGATCAGTTAGTTTACTGTTTATCACCGATAAAGGAAGATCTAAAATTGGATGCACATAATCTGGAATAAGATCACAAAGCGGTGCCATGGTAAATTTTCTTATGTGCAATTGAGGATGGGGAATAGTGAGTCGCTCATGAGTAAATTTGGAATTGCCCCAGAATAAAATATCCACATCGATGATCCTGGAACTGTATCCAAATGTAGATTTCTCTTTCCTCCCCATTTTTTTTTCTAAATCTTGAGTTAAATCCAACAGTTGCAGCGGGTGCATTTTCCCCTGGACCAATAGGACTTGGTTGAGAAAAAAATCATCTGATTTAAACCCCCAAGCCGCCGATTTATAGAGGGGCGAGGCGATTATTTTTTGCTTAAAAGCTTCGCTAATAAAATTTTTAGCGGTCTCTAGTTGTTTGGCTGGGTTACTCAGATTGGAACCTAAAAGAAGTGCAAAACTATCTTCCGGTAACCTTTTAGCCGCCTTCAGTGCCTCTCCTGTAAAAGCAGGTGTATATCCCAAGGGTAAAATTTTACTTTCGTGCAAAATTCAAGATTATTTATGAAACAGTTTTTCAAATTCATGTTCGCCTCCATGGTGGGTACCATTTTGTCGGGTGTGGTGTTGATGCTCATTTTCATCGCCATTGTTTCTGGGATGATTGTTGCCTCCATGGATGATTTACAATCCAAAAAGGAACAGGTTTCTGTTAAAGAAAACTCTGTGTTGGTAGTAGATTTAGACCGAGCAATAGGAGATAGAAGCAGTGGGGATGATGTAGATTTTAATTTCGGACCCTTTAACCAAGCTTCAATTCTTGGTGTGGATGAGATCAGAGAATCTCTTGAGAAGGCCGCCAAAGACGATAGAATAAAAGGCATTTATTTACAGAGCACTTTGCCCATGGCAGGTTATGCCAACTTGCTGGAAATTAGAGATTTACTTAAGGAGTTTAAAAACTCAGGAAAGTGGATTTTAGCTTACAATGAGGTATACGCCCAGTCTGGTTATTACTTGGCAACAGTTGCTGATGAATTGTACGTTTTTCCAGAAGGAGGCGCTGAGATTTCAGGGTTTTCGGCTAGCGTAATGTTCTTTAAAAATGCCCTGGAAAAACTAGGGGTTGAAGCTCAAATTATACGGGGCCGAAACAATAAATTTAAGTCGGCAGTTGAGCCATTTATGTACGACAAGATGAGTGATGCCAACCGTGCGCAGCTCACTGAATTTATTGGGGACAGATGGCAGGTGGTTCGTCAGGACATGGCCGAAGGAAGAGGCCTGGAAGTTG
>JBMYJC010000375.1:0-2286 GCA_049594055.1 Luteibaculum sp.
GTTTTTTGAGCGGCTTCTTCTACCTTTTCGTCTGTGTTTTCCACAGGGGCTTCGTTAGAAGGAGCTTCTTCTTCCATCATGGCAGCGCTAGCAGAATCCTGCGATTCATTCATTCCTGCTAGCTCGGTTGTAGTGTCGGCATCCTGAGCAAAGCCTGCAGAGGGTACTGCTACAAATAACATCATGGCACTAATTGCCACAACAGAGAGTAACTTTTTCATAACCAGTTGAGTTGGGTTTTCTTTTTGTTTTTGTGTTTATAAAAATGGCGGAGAGAGAGGGATTCGAACCCTCGATACGTTGCCGTATACACACTTTCCAGGCGTGCGCCTTCGACCACTCGGCCACCTCTCCGTGTAAATTTTACTTGTTAAAGAACGCTTTTCACCCCTTTTTGAGGCGCTGCAAATTACAAAAATATTCAATGGACAAAAAAATATGGAATGCCCCGAAAAACCTAGGTTTTCGCGTATTTTTTAGGCTTTTTTTAAAGGGCTTCTCTTCGTTCTCCACTCCAAGATGCGCTATATTTTTTTCCGGCTTCTTCCAAACTTTCACTGTTGCCCAAAGCAATCATCAGCTTGGTTACAATGCTTTCAAAAGTCTCGTCCTGGGTGTTTAAAGCACCCAAATCACTAAGCCTTGCACTGCTGGCATATTTGTCCAAATAAATGGAGCCAAATACGCATTGACTGGTTACAGCCAAAAGCTTACCGGAATAACACCATTGCTCCAATTCTTTTAATAATTCTTCATTCGTACCCGTATTTCCCGTGCCAAATCCTTCTAAGATTAAAGCATCGTGGAAGTCACTTTTGCGGTAGAGGGAAATGATCTCAGGATTAATTCCAGGAAATAATTTTAAGCTAATAACTCGGTTAGATACATTTTGCAACGCTTTTACCTTTCCAAAATAGCTCTGATTTATGTGCTCTTCAAAATAGGTAATGTTCACACCTGCCTCTGCCAAAACCGGGTAATTTGGCGATTTAAAAGCGTCAAAATGCTCGGTACTAATTTTAGTGGACCGGTTTCCACGCAATAATTTGTATTCAAAATATATACACACCTCCGGAACAATAGGCAAGCCATTCTTTTTTGCTGCTGCAATCTCAATAGCAGAAATAATATTCTCCTTACCATCAGTTCTCAAAACTCCAATGGGCAATTGAGAACCAGTTAAAATGACCGGTTTACCAAGGTTTTGCAATAAAAAACTTAAGGCAGATGCCGTGTACGCCATGGTATCTGTTCCATGCAGAATAACAAAGCCATCGTATTGGTCGTATAACTCCACCACTTTGTTGGCCAGCTTTAACCAATGAGCGGGCCTGAAATCCGATGAGTCTATTGCCTGCCAAAGTTCGTGCACCACAATATCCACCTCCAGCCTATCTAACTCTGGAATCTGTTTGTTGAGATGCTCAAAATTTAAAGGAACCAGTTTTTTAGTAGCCGGGTCTTGCGACATGCCGATAGTTCCTCCTGTATATAATAAGGCAATTTTAGGTGTCATGGGTTTACAGTTGTGGGAAGAGGCTGCGGCAGTTTTTTGTGCTAATGTCTGCGATCTCTTTCAACGAGCAATCGTAAACATCCATTAATTTTTCTGCCACCAAGGGGATGTATTCCGGACTATTTCTTTTGCCTCGGTGTGGGTGCGGTGCCAAATAAGGGCTATCTGTCTCCAAAACAAGGCGATCCAATGGTACCTCGGCACCAAGTACCTCTGGTAATTTGCTGTTTTTAAATGTAACTACCCCTCCAATTCCCAGGAAAAAGTTGGAATAGGAAAGGGCCTTATTTGCTTGTTCTCTGTTTCCAGTAAAACAGTGAAATATTCCCTTTAATTCCAGTGCATTTATCTCATCTAAACACTCAAAAATCTCATTAAAGGAATCTCGAACGTGGATGGCAATGGGCATATCTAACTCCAGGGCCCAGCTGCACTGCTCTTTAAAGGCATCTTTTTGTTCTTCCAAGAATGTTTTGTCCCAATAAAGGTCAATTCCAATTTCCCCAACCCCAACGTATTTTTCCTTATTTCCGAATAATAGTGCCCTTATTTGGGCGAGGTCTTCTTTTACGGTTTCTTTTACCGAACAGGGATGTAGGCCCATCATGGGGTAACAATCCAATTGGTTTTGTGTGCTTAGCTCGTGCATTGCAGCCACCGAATTGAGATCTATGTTGGGAAGGATAATTTTTTCTACCCCTGCCGCGCGGGTTTTTTTTAATACCGCTTCGCGATCTTCAGAAAATTGATCGGCATATAAATGGCAGTGG
>JBMYJC010000376.1:0-2284 GCA_049594055.1 Luteibaculum sp.
TTCATTGGGGCTTTTCGTTCCACCCGCAAATAGGAACGGGAATAGGGAATTGGATCAACTTTTAAGGCAAAACAATTTTTTGTATTCCTATAATGTGGATGTAAAATTCCAGAAAAACCGTTGGAGCATATTAGCCCAGGGCGGTGTTGGTCAATCTTTTGGGCAACGCTATGGCATCCTTTACGGAAACTCAGTTAATGCCCAGGTTTTAAGCTATTGTACCCTTTTTCAATCTCGTATAAACATCCTGTTACAGGGAGGCTATGCGTACATGAAAACAGGGCGAGATGCATTGGAAGGATATTGGCAACGTAATACTGGGATGGAAACACATTCCGCATTGCTAGGAACAAACATAGAAGGATCAAATTGGTCCCTAGGGCTTAACTACCTTTTGCCCATTCAGTTTAGTAGTAACCAAAACAACTTAAGGCCAGTTGGACTTATACAAGGAAGCCTGGCCTATTATTTATTTTAACGATGAGATCAATTTTATTTATTGCAGCCATTCTAGTGTTAAGCTTAGTTTCCTGTAAGAAGGAAGAGAAAAACGAGATTAAAGCACCCGAACAACAAATCCCAAGCATTACAGTAAACTCGGTGAGTGATAGTGCAAAGTTTAACAGCGGAGATACGGTTTGGATAATTGGGAGCTTTGCTGATCCAGTAGAGTTACACGAGTTTAGTATTGAAGTTAAACACGCACAGTATGACACCCTAATGGCCAGCGTTTACAACGGACATAGCCATGAAAAGCAGGTGGATTTTAATCAGTATTGGGTGGCAGACGTGCACGATCATACCGATTTACACTTAGTGTTTAAAGCCAGCAACCACAATGATGTAGAAACGGAAAAAAGGATTCCGATTCATGTACACCCAATGGGACATCACTAGTAGTCCTTCTTTTTCACAGAAAACCCACCTCGGTAATACGCGGGGTGGGTTTTTCTTTTAAGCTAAACGTATTACTCGTTTATTTCTATAAAGCGTTGGACATCTCGTAATGTGCCAAAAACTACTATAGTGTCATTTTCTTTAACAATGGTTTCGGAGCGCGGAACTCCAATAATGTGTTGCTCAACGATATCACCATCGTCTCTTTTAATGACTGTTTCCCTTTTAATGGTGATCAGTGTAAGGCTGTATTTGTTACGGAGGCCAATGTCTTCGATGGTTTTGTTAATGATGGCTAGCGGGGCCTTAATTTCCGCTATTTCATAATTATCTGGTAATTCTAGAAAAGAGAGGACACTGGGATTGATCAAACGCTCGGTAACCAACGCGGCTACTTCATCCTCTGGTGTAAGGATTTCCTTTACCCCAATCCGTTCTAAAATTAGTTTTTGGCTTGGGCTTCCCGATCGGGCAATAACGCGAGGAACTTCCAGCTCAATTAGGTTTAGTGCGGTTAAGATTACGGCCTGGAAATTTTCTCCAATGGCAATAATGGCGGCATCCACATCCTGAATGTTCTGCGACTCCAGGGCGCGGATATCTGTTGAATCTAGAGTAACCGCGAGAGCCACTTCATCCTTCAGTAAATCTACTTTCTCTTTGTTGCTGTCTATGGCGTAAACCTCTGCGCCTTTGGCCGCTAATTTTCTACTAATAGTTGAACCGTACCGGCCAACTCCAATCACTGCGAAACGCCTTCCTTTTTTCATATTCTTGCCAATGCTTGATCCAAGTCTTCCACCAAATCTTCTACATCCTCAACTCCCACTGAGAGTCTAACGAGGGAATCGGTCACCCCTGCTTTTATTCTTTCCTCCCTAGGTATGGCAGCGTGCGTCATTGTTGCCGGATGACCAGCTAGTGACTCCACTCCACCAAGGCTCTCTGCAAGAGAAAATATTTTTAATGCATTTAAAACTGTTTTAGCGTCATCTTCCCGGTCGCCCACAAGAGAGAATGAGATCATTCCTCCAAATCCCCGCATTTGGCTCTTTGCTATCTGGTGATTAGGATGATCCTCTAATCCCGGCCAATAAACTTTAGCCACCTTTTTATGGGCATCTAACCAGCTTGCTATGCTCCTTGCATTATCGCAGTGTTGGCGCATTCTAAGGTGTAAGGTTTTAATACCACGCAACACCAAAAACGCATCTTGTGGTCCACAAATAGCCCCGGTACTGTTGCGTATGCGATTTATTTCACTGGCCAATTCTCCATGATTGGTGGCTAAGGCACCCATAACCACATCAGAATGTCCGGCCAGGTACTTGGTAACGGAGTGCATCACCACATCGGCTCCAAGGTCTAATGGGTTTTGTAGGAAGGG
>JBMYJC010000377.1:0-2270 GCA_049594055.1 Luteibaculum sp.
AAAACCAACGGTGGCCGTGTTTTGGCATTTACTGGCTTAGGTGGTGATTTGGAAAAAGCCCTGGAAAAAAGCTATGAAGCCCTTAACCAGGTCTGTTTTGATAAAATCTATTATCGAAAAGATATAGGTAAAGATCTTATTTAAGCGATCCTTCTTGCTTTGCCTTTTTGTTGTATTTGGCTTGCATGTTTAACCAAACTGCCAAGCCCACAAAACCAAGGATGGTGAAAATAGTATTGGGCATATTCCCAAGTGGAACTAAAAGGGTTTCGAAAGACCAGGTAATAGCTTCTCCTATTGGAACTAATATTTCTTCTAGATTCATGAATTCTAAAGCTTTCGGCAAAAATAGCAGAACTCTGCAATTGAATAGGGAAAATGAGCAATTCGGTATTTAAAAAAGTACATCCTACCCTTTTTCTAAGCTCGGGTTTATTAATTGCAGTGCTGCATGTATTTGCATTTTTTACCCAAGCTCTTGAGGTTAATAAGCCTTTCCCCTCGCTGTTTGCCTTTTATGTAGAAGATGCAAAAGTAGCTATCCCCTTAGGTTTCCTTGGCACTCTTATCAATGCGCAACTATTGATGTGGGTTCTAAACCGGCACAGTATTTTTAAACCCAAAACATTTGCCCCTTTTCTTTTTTTCGGGCTTATACTAGGCCTTTATCCACCCAACCTCTATTTTAACAGCCTATTTGTTGCCATTGGATTTTTCTTGTGGATGTTGCACAAACTGCTATTTCTTCCCAGTTCGCAAGCCAAACCCAAACACATTTTTGACGGAGCATTTTTCTTGGGACTAGCTAGCATGTTTTTCTGGCCAGCTGCCTTTAGCATGTTCATTATTCTTATTGCCGCAATGATAAACGGCATGCTCAACGTTCGAAACTTGCTCCTATGGATTTTGGGCTTTGTGCTTCCCTGGTTTTTAGTGCGCGGGATCTACTTCCTATTCGAATGGCCCTTTACTTTCCCAGAGCAGTGGAAAGTACCTGATATCAGCATATTTTTTAATCAGGATTTGAGTTTAATTATCCTGATTTTCAGTTTGATTACCCTGGTGGTTGGCCTCTTTTTCTTTTACAAATCCCTGGAAAAAACAACGGTTGAAAGCCGGAATCAAAAACGGGTGGTAGGCTTAGCATTTTTTGTCTGGGTACTCTCAGCCTGGTCGGTTTTTTTAACTCCCGTAAAAGGCAGTCTTTTTTTCTTAATGCTGAGCCCAATACTGGCTTACTTGTACTCTGTTATTATGCATCAAAGCACCTGGAAACCCATTCGAATTGTTTTTTTACTGGGCCTGGCGGCTATTCTGGTTTACAATTATTCTCAGCTCGTAATATTTTAAGCTTTAAGCTACATTTGCCTCATGAAATTTGGCGTTGTTACTTTTCCAGGATCCAATTGCGATCAAGATCTTATTTATACTTTCTCCGAAATACTCGGACAACGAGTAGTTTCCCTTTGGCATAAAGACCACGACTTAAAAGATTGTGACTTTATTCTGTTACCTGGCGGTTTCTCTTATGGCGATTACCTGCGATCGGGTTCCATTGCAAAGTTTTCTCCCATAATGAAAGAGGTAATTGAACATGCTAATAAGGGAGGATATGTTTTCGGTATTTGTAATGGATTTCAGATTTTATGTGAGAGCGGTCTTTTAGATGGCGCACTCTTGCACAATGAAAACCACCGCTTTATTTGCGACAACGTTTTTATTAAAGCGGTTTCTAAAACCACATTGGTTACCCAAAAAGCTTTTGATAAGGGGCCAATATTAGCCCCAATTGCCCACGGTGAAGGACGTTTTTATACCAGCGAAGACGGATTAAAAAAACTGGAGGACGGAGACCAGATTCTATTCCAGTATTGCGATGAAAAAGGGAATGTTAACGCGGCCAGTAACCCAAATGGATCACTAAAAAATATTGCGGGCATTTGCAATGCGGGCAAAAATGTTTTTGGAATGATGCCCCACCCAGAGCGTTCGGCTTCCAAGATTTTAGGAAGCACAGACGGACTGCATGTTTTTAAGGGAATCATAGAAAAGGCTTTAGCCTAAGCATGGGTCGAATTAAGATTGAGCTTCCTCCTAAATTCCAGTTTGGCACTGAAATTACTGTACGGGTAGGCGACCTCAATTACGGTAATCACCTGGGAAATGACAGCTTACTTGCCTTGCTACATCAAGCGCGCGTAGAATACATTAAATTTCTTGGGGCGCAGTCTGAGTTGGACTTCTTTGGCAGCTCCTTGATTATGGCAGAT
>JBMYJC010000378.1:0-2264 GCA_049594055.1 Luteibaculum sp.
GTTTGGATCTTGAAATAAAAGGCCCTGATTCGCTTTTAACTCTTTGTAAAACAGATCTTTACACTTACTACACCGGAGTGGATTTTGGTTGGCGATATTACGCTTAATTTTTATTGAATGTTTCGTTTTAAAGCAGCTGGTTGATCATTTTTTTGAGTGCCCTCTTTTCTATTCAAGATTTTCGCAACTTGCTGCTCAATTGCCTTTTCCGTTCTAATCCTATTACCCCAAAATTTGCGCCATGAGTAAAAAAGCACTGCCCTATTTTTTCATTTTTCTTGGCCTTGCGGTAGCGGGCTTTTTTGTAAGCACCGCCTTGGTAAAAGCCAAAAAGTTTGACCGGATCGTGCGGGTTAAGGGCCTGGCTGAGCGCGAGGTGCCAGCAAATTTGGCTATCTGGCCTATGGAAATCAGCCTTGCGGGAAATAATCTTGCTGAGCTGGAATCGCTGATTGACAAACAAAAAAAGACCGTTTCTGACTTCTTCCACAATTTTGGATTTGGTCCAGAAGAATTTAAAGTTGGTATCACTAACATTCGGGATAATAAGACTGAGTTTTACGGGGGGGCACCTGCCGAGTTTCGCTACATAGCTAAAACAGAAATAACTTTGCGCACCGATAAGATTGAACTATTACTCACAGCGCAATCCGCTTCTAATGAATTACTTCGCCAAGGCGTAGTGCTGAATTCAAAGAATTCATGGCGACCAGTTGAATACAGCTTTACTGGGTTAAATGAGATTAAGCCAGAGATGATTGCCGAAGCAACGAAAAATGCACGTAAAGCAGCCGAACAGTTTAAAGCCGACAGCGATGCCCAATTGGGAGATATCTATAAAGCCGACCAGGGTTTGTTTTCGATTAGTGATAGGGATATGAATACCCCAGAAATAAAAACCATTCGCGTGGTTTCAACCATAGAGTTCTACTTGAATTAAAATCTAGAAAAGCCTAGGGTATCACCCCTGAAACCATGCTGTTTAATTCGCTGGACTTCGCCATTTTTCTACCGGTTGTTTTTTGCCTCTACTGGGCATTTTTCCATCGAAGTATTCTTTTAAGGAATACTTTTTTACTAGCAGCTAGTTATGTTTTTTACGCTTCGTGGGATTATCGGTTTTTGATTTTAATGGCTTTTTCTACCCTGGTGGATTATTGGGTTGGAAAACAATTACAGGAGAAGCAGGTTGCATACCAAAGGAAAACTCTATTGGCGATAAGTCTTTCCGTGAATCTGGGCTTATTGGCTTACTTTAAATATGCCAACTTTTTTATCGAGAGTTTCTCTGCCGCCTTTAGCTTTTTTGGGGCTCCAATCCAGCCTAGAGGCTTGTCTATTATACTGCCTGTTGGAATTAGCTTTTACACTTTTCAAACCCTGAGTTACAGCATAGATGTTTATAGCAGGCATTTAAAACCAAGCGATGATTTAATTGCCTTTGCTGCTTATGTTTCATTTTTTCCACAGTTAGTGGCAGGACCCATTGAGCGAGCTAAATCCTTACTACCACAGTTTCAAACCATTCGCAGATTTGATTACGCTAAAGCAGTTTTGGGTTGCCGCCAAATTTTGTGGGGATTGTTTAAGAAAATGGTGGTTGCCGATAACTGTGCAGTGTGGGTAGATCTCTTTTACAACAACTCTGAATCTTACGGTGGTGCTCTGTTATTTTTAGCTACCTGCCTATTTGCGATTCAAATCTATTGTGACTTTTCGGGCTATTCCGATATCGCGATAGGGGTTGCAAGGCTATTTGGTTTTAATCTAATGCAAAATTTTGCTTTCCCGTATTTCTCCAGAAATATCGGGGAGTTTTGGAGGCGTTGGCATATCTCACTTTCCACCTGGTTTAGAGATTATTTGTACATACCCTTGGGTGGAAGTAGGGGAAGCATCAATAAAAGCATCCGAAATGTTTTCATCATTTTTTTGGTAAGCGGCTTGTGGCATGGTGCCAGTTGGAATTTTGTGCTCTGGGGAGGAATTCATGCCCTGCTATTTATTCCGCTTCTTGGCCTTAAACTGAATAGAAGATTTATGGACAAGCCTTTATCTGAGCATGGCGCTATAGCCAAGGAGGTATTGTTTATCGCCTTGACTTTTATTTGTGTTTGCCTCGCTTGGGTGCCCTTTAGAGCAGTAAGTTTAGAGCAGTGCTTTGATATTTACTCTAAACTCTTTACCCCTCAGTTTCAGCAGCTTTTTTCCATTCCCCAAAAATCGCAGTTGGTGGTACTGCTCTTTTTTAGCTTGTTTATGTT
>JBMYJC010000379.1:0-2238 GCA_049594055.1 Luteibaculum sp.
CGTACCGTGAGATAATCCACACAAACCAGAAACGGTGTGTTGAGAACGATCCCAATAAAGCCCTGATTTTGAGAGATAAGCCCTTGAAATCAAATGCTCAGTTAAGCGATGGGCAAAACTCAGGTAATCATCATCCTTTTTATAGTAAGCCAGCTGAAGCAGACCTAAAATGGTACCACTGTTCCCATTTATAAAATCATCTACTGGAACAGGGTTTTCTATGTAGCTTTTAATCTGAGTTTTTAGCGAATTATATAAATGTGGATCAACAGCAATCTTCTCTGTGCACTCAATCTTGGCTAAACACACGTAGGCGCCTAAAATTCCTGTGTACAGCGCAAAGCTTTTAGGTTTCTCGTTATCATCAGATTTAATTACCGAGAGCAGCGATTGCATCGCCAGATCTTTAGCAGCTGCATTATTAAAAGCTCGGCCATATTCATAGAGAAAAAAGGCAATTCCAGCTACTCCATGATACAAACTTATGTGCTCACCCCAAGAGGTTTTACCATTAATGTCAGATTGAAGGGTTTGCCAAAAAAAGTTTTCTTCCGATTTGGCATTTCGCCTAAAAGCATCTGCTAAAGCATGAACTTCCGAACTTAAATTTTCCAATAAATCGCTTTTTTAAAGTGCAAGTTTAACATTAAAATATCCGTTGCTATGCTCGAATTTATCGTCCAGCTGACCGATAGTTACCACAACAGGAATACAATTGAATCTGGGAAATAGAACAATAATCACTTGATTGAATACTTTTCAACAGCTGGTATTTTTCTTAAACTCGGCTTCGTTTTTGTACAGGAATTGTATTGAAATCCAAATTTTTAAGCATGAAAAAAAAGATATCCCTCAAAGAAGTTAAAGTGAAGTCTTTTATCACTCAGCTTGATGACCAGGCAAAACAACAGATGGTAGGAGGTGCCAAAATTCCAACCCTGGAAAGGTGCTTCACGGGTAACTATCCAACCATTAATTCTCCCTGCAACTAGTAAAATCTTAATCCATAATCCCAAATAGCATGTCAAAGAAACTCAGTTTGAAAGACATGTCGGTTAAGTCTTTTGTAACCGACCTTAAGCAAAACGAAAGCGCCAGCCTAAAAGGTGGGTCTGGAGATTGCCTCAAAACCTTGGGAGATTGCCTAACCGGAATGTACCCAAGCATTAATATGCCTTGCACCCATGAGAGTGTAAGAGATTGCATCGATATTCAAATCAACAAACCCTAAACACAAAAACCATGAAAAAGAAGCTGAACCTAAAAGAACTGGAAGTAAAAAGCTTTGTAACCAAGTTAGACAAAGAAGAAATTAAAGGCGGGGCCGTAAACCTTACTATAAAAGGTTGTAACCCGTCCGATTTGGCCCACTCTCTTTGCAGAACTTGCGAATTCCATTGTTGGGATACTTACTAGAAATTTCAATTGGGCGTACTCTTTAGGTATGCCCTTTTTATTTCCCCGTATTATGAAAAAGAAATTAAGCATCAAGGAAATCCAGGTAAAGAGTTTCGTTACCAAATTAAACGAGCAGGAAAGATTTCTTGGTGGAGCCGGAACGCTTAAGCAATGTTCCATTGTGTTCTGCTCGCAAATAGATGCCTGCATCACAGCTCGTGGGTGCACCATTGGACCATAAAGCATTGATATGAAAAAGAAACTCAACTTATCTGGTCTTCGTGTCCAGAGTTTTGTAACCGAGTTACGAAACAATGAAGCTAGCAGTATTAAAGGCCAGGGAACTGGTTTACCCACCGATATTACTGGGGCAAGCTGCGCAGAGGACTATGTTAGCTGCAATCCTTGGGAGTGTTTAGCTACCAAAGCTGGTGACCGAATCGATTGCACAAAAATTCTCGACTAAATCTTTCGGAGATGAACAAGAAATTAAAAATTAAAGATTTGGAGGTAAAATCCTTTGTAACGGAAATATCCGGCCAAAAATTATCTAACCTAAAAGGAGGAGGACTTCCTTACAGCAAAGAAACATGCGCTAGTTGTTTAGCATATGTTTCATGCTATATCACCGATTGCATCGGAGATCCCATTGCCAAGTAAAATCTTAACCAATAAATAAATCAACGCCATGAAAAAAAAGTTGAAACTGAATGATGTAAAGGTGAATTCCTTTGTAACTGAATTGGAGAAAAGCAAAGCTAACTCTGTAAAAGGAGGAAAACCTGAATTGCCAGAGACCTTCTACAGCTGTTTAGCCTATGTTACCTGTGATGTAATCAA
>JBMYJC010000380.1:0-2228 GCA_049594055.1 Luteibaculum sp.
TTGGGCGATTGAGCATTGGTGAAAATAATGTTCTCTGTTCCGGTATAGATCCAGAAGCTTCTGCCCTCACCAGGTAAAACTGATGCTTGGGCATTGAGCAGGCCTTGGGTAGAACAAAACAGGGTATCATTCCCTGCATCGGCTTTGGGCTGCCTAAAGAAGGTGGCAAAAACGGTATCTCTGGAAATGGGGCAAGGCGCATTCTCTTCCTCCCAAACAAACTGGTATTGACCGGGTTGCGGTACAAAACCAAAGCTTTTTGCCGACCTAAAGTTGGAGAAGGTATGTCCCGAAGCGGGCACTTGCCAACGGCCAATCCCTACACTGGGCTGAGCTTCTAATTGGGCAATGTTGCCACAGACCTCTATGGGGCTTACACCCGCATTGGCTTGGGGTTGTTTCTTAACAATGAGTCTTACGGTTCCATCTAAAACCAATCCACCACAATTTGCTCCAAGATCTTGAATGGTGTTGATTTGATACAAACCTTGTTGGGCAACATTAAAAACATAACTGTTGCTGGAGGTTGTAACCGGAAGCCCAAAGGGCAGTCCATCCTTTAAAAATTCCAAACGATACGGTCCGGTACCTCCTTTTATGCTCACCTGTATGCTGGCAATGCTTCCCTCACATATGGTTACGGTATCGGGATTGGTAATTTGCACCCGTGGGAGCTCAAAAACATTGATGCTGATGTTATCTGATAAAGCCTGAACACAGGTGTTTTTATTGGCATCGCTGAGTAGGGTAAACTCGTAAACCGTGTTTTGCAGCGGATTTAAATTGAGCGTACCCGAATTCCCCAGGTTATTAAACACAAATGGGGTAGTCCCACTGGCATTTACCATATTTCCTCTAAGAGTAAAAGGCCCTCTACCGGTTATAGTAAAGTCCAAGGGGAAAATGTCTCCCTCACAAATATCTCCACCAGTAGATGCGAAGCTGATTTGCGGTTGCTGGCGAAATATGATTGGCGTACCATCGGCAACACTCACGCAGGTATCTTTGGGGTCTATCCCTCCATTAAGGGAATCACCAGCAATGGCAGAGATAAAATAAGTTTTGTTGTACTGCAGACTAGGCTTGTAAGTAAAACTTGGGGTTGCAGAGCTGTCCAAACGATTTCCAAGAACAATACCCGCGCGATCGTGCAAAATGTAGTACAAAGTATCCTCGGGTTCTAGAAAACTAAAATTTGGAGGGGATGTAACCGCCGTTTCGTAATCACAGAACTCCAGGGGTGCAATGTCCATGAGTCCTACAAAGGTTTCACATTCGCAGTATTTCCGAGGTCTTCGCTCAAAAAACGCCTCAACATCGGGGCAGTTACTGCCATCGTAAAAGCGGTAGCTGTATTCTACACCGTTGGGAAGGGTATCTAAAAAGTGCGTGCTGTTGGGGGCTGGCACGTCCGATTTTACCAAGCTACCGTTCACAAATAGGTCGTAGCGATAATTGGTACCATCGCCACCGCTTAATTCAATGCGTGGAGTAAATCCTAAAAAGGTAATACCGTCTGGATTTAGAATACAATCCTCTCGCACCAATTTGGCTACAATAGGTTCGTAAACTTCAACGGTTATAGCCTCGGGTTTAACAATCTCGCATTGCAAGGGAGTATTATCTATTAAGCGAGTTACCTCAAAGGTGGTAGTTTGGGAAAGAGCCTGTGAAAAATTGTAGGAAAAGCCAACTGGCAAGGTGCTTGGATTGGGGTAAATGTTACCGTTGCCATCTGATATTTCTAAATCAAAGGGACCATTTCCTTCCAGAATAGCACTCAGATTTACAGTTGAGTCTTTACACAGAATGGGGAAATCTGCGCTGATATTGATTTCTGGAGCTGCAGAAACCGTTAACGTGGCAATGGCGGCAGAATCTACACAGGCCGTTTGAGCTTTGATAAAATACTCAAAACGGAAGATCTGACTGTTGGGGTTATTGGGTGTGTCGAAGGAATTAAACAGATTACCGGCAACAATTCCACCCGTATTATCTAGGTCGCTCCAAACCCCTCCATTCTCTGGATTTCCATCCAATACATCCTTTAAAACCAGTGGAATACCCGATTCACAAATTACGGTATCGCCATTGGCACCGGCATCAGGTTGGTGATTTATGCGAATACTCACCTGAGAGGAATCTAGAGGGCAAGCGGGAACAGGAACTTTGTAGTAAAAGAAAAAGTTACCAGATCCTGCTAATACTGGATCCAGGTTCCCAGCACT
>JBMYJC010000381.1:0-2225 GCA_049594055.1 Luteibaculum sp.
CTGGATTCCTTGTAAAAACACTTGCGCCTAATCCATAATGGCTGTTATTGGCCAGATCTCTAGCTTCCTCCCAGCTGCTTATTTCGCTAATGGCATAAACCGGACCAAACAATTCCTCATCAAAAGCGGGCATTCCAGGTTTTACTCCAGTTAAAATCCCTGGATAAAATGAAGCATCTTTCCTGTAGGGTTTCAGAAATTCTTTTGCCCCTTTTTTAATGCTCTTTTTTACCTGTTCTTCCAGATGCTGAGCAAGGTCTAATCGAGCCAAGGGGCCCATTTTTGTGCTTTCCAGGAGAGGATCTCCAGGCTGGTAATCCTCCAATCTTTTCTTAATACCCTCAGCAAAGGTACCTGCCCACTTTTTATGAATTATAAAGCGCTTGGGAGCAATGCAAGACTGTCCGGAATTTTGCATTTTCTGGATGGCGGTGTTAAGCGCCAGATCTATATCCGCATCCTCTAAAACTATAAATGGATTAGAGCCACCAAGCTCCAGAACCACCGGTTTAATATATTTTCCTGCCAGCGCGCCAACAGCAGAACCTGCTTTTACCGATCCAGTCAAGGATACTCCTTTAATAATGGGGTTTGCTATAATTTTCTCAACCTGGTCGGTTTTTACCTGAATATTAGTGTACAAGTCCTCAGGAAGCCCTGCTTTAGAAAATATCTCTGCTAACAATTCTCCGCAACCGTAGGTATTTGGAGAATGTTTAACCACCACACCATTTCCGGCGGCAATAGCGGGTACGGCAAAGCGAATGACTTGCCAAAAAGGGAAATTCCAAGGCATAATCCCTAGAATAACTCCCAGGGCTTGATAATCTATCTGAGCGGGAATTTTAGAAACGAATAAACCTCTACTTTCTAAGAAGTTAGGGGCGTTTTCAGCATAGTATTGGCAACACAGCGCACATTTTTCAATCTCAGCCACTCCTTGCTGTACGGGTTTACCCATTTCTTCAGCCATAAGCTGCGAGGCCATGGCCTTTTTAGCCAACAATTGTTCGGCTAGGTTTAAGAGGGCCGAACAAGCATTTTCACGAAACGAATATCTCCATTCGCGCTGCGCTGAATCACATTTTTTAAGAAGGATCTCTAGCTCCTTAGTGCTCTGACTTTCGTATTTTTTAATAGGACGAAGATTAAATGGGTTTACGGTTTGATAACTCATCGAGGAATTGCTTGTAATTATCTAAGAATGAACATTTTAATGCCCTAAAGCCTTAATTTAAGGTTGTTAATCTGCTTCTAAGTTATCACGAATAAAATACTATATGAAAACAACACACATACACGGAGAGTTTTTGGCGGATGGCGGCCCCATTTATACCGAAACAAATTTGAATCACCTCATCGTGGAGCCCTTTAATACGGTCTCTGCGTTTTTATTTCTAATCCTAGCTGGCTATTGGTACTTAAGGCTTAGGGGGCAATTTGGAAAATACAAGTTCCTTACTGCAGCCACTGCCTTACTTACGATTGGTGCGGTTGGAGGAACCGTTTACCACGCCTTTAGAGTGGATGCCTTTTTTATGTATATGGACTGGGTGCCCATTATATTATTGTGTTGGGGTGCTGCGGTATTTTTCGTATTCCGGTTGAGTAAGAGTTACTGGTCTGCCGGGGGAATTATGTTACTAAGTGTGTTGGCTCAATTCCTGGTTTTTAGAATAGCACCTCCTAGTGTATCTACCAATTGGTCCTATGCTATCCTAGGGTTTATGGTAGTTGTTCCTACGGTTTACAACATGGTAAAAACAAAATTCCATCAATGGTGGTGGGTGGTGTATGCATTTTCTGCTTTTGTCCTCGCCTTAGGCTTCCGCATTTTAGATCCTTGGGAAATTATTCCAATAGGCACCCATTTTTTATGGCACACATTTGGAGTATTGGCTGGACACTTTATGTTTAAATATGTATTTGAGGTGCAGAAAAGAGATCTTGCCCAATTGAGAGAGGAAAAAATCAGGGCATAAAAAAACCCTGACGATGCGATGCATGTCAGGGTCTAAGTTTTTTGGTAGGTACAATTAGTTTACGCTATCAGCTAGGTCAGCACCTGCTTTAAACTTAACTACCTTTTTAGCTGGAATGTTAATTTCTTTTCCAGTTTTAGGGTTACGACCTTTTCTTGCAGAACGCTCAGATACTGCGAAAGAACCGAAACCAACTAGAGAAATTCTTCCTCCTTTTTTAAGTTCAGTAGTAGTCGCAGAAAT
>JBMYJC010000382.1:0-2214 GCA_049594055.1 Luteibaculum sp.
TACTTCCACACCTTCTTTCTTAACCCACTTTCCATTTTTGTACTGGTAGGCATCAAAGGTGTATGTAGGAGTAACATTATTAAAAGCATATCCCTTGCTCTCGTCAGCAATATCTAGACGGTTAAAGTAGAATTGTTCCTCCTTTTCATCGTAGCGCATAGAGTAGTTTAGGCTGGTGGGATAATGAATAATTAATCTGTTTTTTCGATCTCCCTTATCCACCAAAATCGGCAGGCCCAGATTTAATCCTCGATTGCTAAGCGATAGGATCTCGGCAATCTTATAGCTCTCTAATCGGTTTTCCCCGCGCCAACCTAAAAGCAGGTAACTCCATCCATTTTTTCTTTTGAATGGCACGATTTCATAATAAAGAGCACCAATCCAATTCAGATTGGTATGAATGTCCTGAAGGTCAGACCTTCTACTTACTCCACCATCTACAAGCACTTTAGCTTTTCTTTTACGGTCTTCATCAAATCCAACCACCCCGTAAAAAGTGTTGGTAAAATCATCCAATTGCAGGTTCCAGGTAACCACCGTTACACCGCGATCCTTAACAATGGAAAAACGTGTTAAGTCCGAAAAATCGAAGGCCTGAGAAGCCTCCATTTCTAGAATTTCCTTCCACAGTTCCACCAGGCGGTCGTTTACCATGAGCTTATTACTATCTCCGGCAACTTCCAAAGAGGTGCTTCTGTAGAGTTCGATGGAGTCCTTAAGCTGGATAATTTTATCCTGGCAAAAAGAACCTTGGCTTAGGGCAAATAAGAAAAGCGTAAAGAAAATAGGGCGCATCGGCTTGAAGCACTCCTTAAAGGTGCATAAAGTCTTTTTTCGCCAATAATTGATCTTCAGTTTCTTCGTGGTCTGGGTCATCTACACAGCAATCTACCGGACAAACCGCTGCGCATTGAGGTTCATCGTGAAAACCAACACACTCGGTACATTTATCCGTGGCAATATAGTAAACGTCCATACTCACCGGTTCGTGTGCGGCATTGGCATCTACTTCACCTGCTGTTGGCGAAACCACGTTTCCCTTTAAGGATGTACCATCCGCAAATGTCCACTCTGCCCCCCCTTCATAAATTGCATTATTGGGGCATTCGGGTTCGCAAGCCCCACAATTAATGCATTCGTCTGTTATCATTATTGCCATTGCATCCTCAGTTTTAGGCGTACCTTTGTAAATTTCGCTGCAAATATAGTGTTTGCAGGCAGGACACCCAATTTCTTATATGTTAAGCAAGGAACAGCTAAGCAGCCGATTTGTTGAGTTTGGTGAAAAATTACAGGAGTTTGCCCATCCAAAGGCGGGTGTCAATCACGCCCTCTACCTATCTAAAAAGCGAGAAGCGGAAATAAAAAATCCCTGGTTTACAGAGCGTGAGATCAATCGGGCGCTTGAAGGTTGGACTAAATCTTTTAATCCTTTAGGGCTAGATCGCTTCTTAGATCATGCCTTTCAATTTGAATATGCAAAGGACAAAACCTTAGCCATCATTTCGGCTGGAAATATCCCACTTGTTGGCTTACACGATGTGCTTTGCGCACTTTTAAGCGATTGTAATGTTGTGGTGAAACCCAGTTCAGATGATGAGGTATTACTAAAAACAGTGTGCGATATTCTACTGGCCATTTTTCCAGAGTGGCAGGGAAGACTGAAATGGGTTGAGCATTTAAAGGGTGGAAATTTTGATGGGGTGATTGCCACGGGCAGTGATAATTCTGCTCGGTATTTTGAATATTATTTCCGGGAAAAGAAGCACTTAATTCGCAAAAACCGGTGCTCGGTAGCTGTTTTAGATGGCTCGGAGAGTGAGGAGCAAATGCGAAAGCTGGCATTGGACTTGTTTGCCTATTTCGGGTTGGGGTGTAGGAGTGTAAGCAAGGTTTTTATTCCGAAGGATTTTGACGTACAGCGCATTTTTGCCGTGCTACCTCCTTTTGAGTACCTCATGGATCATAACAAGTACATGAATAACTACACTTATCGAAAGGCGCTTTACTTGCTAAACCAAGAGGTTTTCTTAGAGAATGGGTATGTTATGCTGAAAGAGACTGAAGAAATGCATTCCCCCATTTCCGTCATATTCGCAGAGCGCTACGAATCCTTGGAGCAGGTTGAGTCAAAACTGCAAGATTGTGCCGATAAAATCCAGTGTAGAGTAGGAGTGAACGGAGTGCCTTTTGGCGAAGCGCAAAATCCTGGCT
>JBMYJC010000383.1:0-2212 GCA_049594055.1 Luteibaculum sp.
AGGCATTTGAAATAGGTGCTGATGATTTTATGACCAAACCCTTTAGTCCAAATGAATTGTTAGTCCGGATCAGAAAACTATTGAGATAGAAAATGAGCTACTGGTTAGAGTACTACTATTTTGCTTCCCACTATCCTACCAGGATTGCTGCCTGGATGGGAACCATATTGTTGTTAATCTCAGTAGCCCTAATCTTTTTCATCTTTATCAGTAGAAAGTCGAGCCAAGCCAGGCACACCAGAGTAGAGCGCTTAAAGGATAAGTACGAAACACTGCTTACTAATATTCTTTTTGAAGACACCTATTCCTCCTATTCTAAAGGTTACGACAGAATTGTGAAATCCATCACCGGAAATGGATTAGATAAGTTAAGCAGAGAAACCTTGGTTCATGTTTTACTGAATGCGAAAGAAAACATGATGGGGGAGAGTGATAAGATTCTCACCACATTTTACCATGAACTCAATCTGAGGCGTTACGCCATGCGGGAAATGAGACGGGGTAAATGGAATGACAAAGCATTTGTAATGCAGGAGCTAGGCAAAATGGATGTTAAAGAAGCTTTGCCCACCATCATGCGATATACCAACCACCCTAATCCGGTATTGCGTGCAGAGGCCCAATATGCTGCAATTGATTTGGGAGGGGAGCGTGGTTTAGGGTTTCTAGAAGATCTAAAATATCCCCTAAGCCAGTGGCAGCAAATACGGATATTGGAAGAGTTGGAGAAAATTAAAACCGAGGAAATTCCTTCGTTTTATCATCTACTTCAATCTAAAAATGATTCTGTAGTTGTTTTTGGTTTGCGCCTAATTGCCCATTTTAATCAAATTGAGCAGGCCGATGAATTGAGCCCAATATTGGAACACGGCAACAAGGAGGTTCTTAAGGAATTAGCCAATACCCTCAGGCAACTGGAATACAGTGATATTGTACCGCAGATAAGAAAGAAATTTAACAGCTATTCTTCTGATGTAAAGGTTAGCATGCTCAGAGCAATAGCTGAGTTAGGAAATAAGGAAGAGCAAACCGATTTTTTGTTTGATTTACTTCACGAAAAGGAATACCGCATTGCTCTGGCAGCCGCACGGGCACTATACATTTTATATCAAGGCAACTTTGTAAGCGAGATGTTGCAACGGGCTGGAAATCGGGCGCTCTTTTTAAAACATGTACTAGATGAGCGTAAGCATTAGCGAATTTCTAAGAGGCTTAATTTCAACTTTTGAGACAGGCATATTCTTTTATGCCGTGTTTGTAATGTTGAGTTACCTGCTTATTTCTATTCTTTCCATTATTACTATTAGAACCTATTTCAGGAAAAGATCTTTTACGGATATTGATTCTCTTCTTCGGTCGGATATTGCTCCCGGAATTTCAGTTTTGGCCCCCGCATACAATGAGGGCGTGACAGTGGTGGAAAATGTCCGCTCCTTATTGTCCCTCAAATACCCCAATTTTAATGTAATTGTAGTCAATGACGGTAGTACAGACGACACCTTGGAGAAATGTATTGCCGCCTTCGACTTAAAACCGGACTATTATGCGGTGAGGCAAGCCGTAAAAACGAAAAAAGTAAGAGCCGTTTATCGCTCGAGTAATAAAAGCTTTAAGCGACTAATTGTAGTAGATAAGGAGAATGGTGGAAAGGCTGATGCACTTAATGTTGGGATGAACATCTCTGAAATGCCTTACGTGACCTGTATTGATGTCGATTGTATTCTTTCTGAAGACGCTCTGCTTAAACTGATGAAGCCTTTTGTTGATCAAACCGACAGAAGGGTAATTGCTTCTGGAGGTGTTGTGCGGGTTGCAAATGGATGTGAAATTCAGGACGGAAAAATTCTTCGGGTGCAGGCACCAAAAAAGTTGTTGGCACGCTTCCAGGCCATGGAGTATTTAAGGGCTTTCTTATTAGGAAGAGTGGGTTGGACCTACTTTGATGGCATGATGTTGATTTCCGGCGCCATGGGAATTTTTGATAGGGAGTTGGCTCTCAAGGTAAAGGGCTATGACCAGCGTACTGTTGGCGAGGACATGGAAATTGTTATTCGTATGCGGAAATACCTCATGCGCAAAAAGGAAAAATATCGCGTGCACTTCGTACCCGATCCACTATGCTGGACAGAAGTGCCGGAGAGTTGGAAATCTTTGTACAAACAAAGAAACCGTTGGACTCGAGGAACAATGGAGACCCTTCGGATGCACAAAG
>JBMYJC010000384.1:0-2206 GCA_049594055.1 Luteibaculum sp.
GATTAAGCCCCTGGAGCAATATGGTGTTAAGATATTATCGATAGGATTTTTTGCCGAAGTAAACCAAGCTATTGTTTGGAGAGGCCCAATGGCCACACGTGCATTAAACCAAATGTTTTCTGATGCCCATTGGGGACCCTTGGATTTTGTAATTGTTGATTTGCCTCCTGGAACTGGAGACATTCACCTTTCGCTGGTTCAGGCAGTTCCGGTAACAGGTGCGGTAATTGTTTCAACTCCACAAGAAGTAGCCCTTGCCGATGCAAGAAAAGGGGTGGAGATGTTTAAACTACCGCAAATAAACGTTCCCGTATTGGGAATGGTGGAGAATATGGCTTGGTTTACCCCAGCAGAGTTACCCGATAACAAATACTTCATTTTTGGAGAAAACGGGGCTAAGAATCTAGCCGAGCAAATTGGCATTGAGCTATTAGGGCAAATTCCTCTGGTGCAAAGTGTGCGCGAGGCAGGAGATGTAGGCAGACCAGCGGTATTGCAAGAAGGCACCCAGGTCGCCCAGGCTTTTGACGACCTGGTGGTTAAAACCCTGAATGCTGTAGAACGCAGAAATAATGAGCTAGAACCTACTAAAAAGGTTCAGATGAATTAACATAAACATGGAAACAACAAAAAACCCGGCAATTGAGGATCGCATTCGGGAGGCTTTGGTACAAATAAGGCCTTTTCTGGAAGCGGATGGTGGGGATGTAACACTCGAAGAGGTTACTTCCGATGGTGTAGCAAAAGTAAAACTGCACGGTGCCTGTAGCAGCTGTTCCATGAGTACCATGACCATGAAAGCGGGTATTGAAGAATCGATTCGCAAAGCGGTTCCTGAAATTAAATCGGTTATCGCCATCAACACCCAAGTGGAGTCTATTAACTAATTCAATTTTTTTTAGCTGTTATGATTGAAACCGATATCCTGATTATAGGTGCCGGCCCTTGTGGACTATTTACTGTTTTTGAAGCAGGACTCTTAAAATTAAGATGCCATTTGGTAGATTCTCTTCCGCAGGCAGGCGGGCAATTAACCGAGATCTACCCCAAAAAACCCATTTATGATATTCCCGGATTTCCTTCGGTTTTAGCTGGAGATTTGGTGGAGCATTTAATGGAACAAGCCCGTCCTTTTAAACCCGGATTTACCCTGGGCGAACGCGCAGAAAGTATTGAAAAAACCGAAGACGGAAAATTTATCCTTACTACCAATAAAGGCACAAAACATAAAGCCCCCGTTATTGCAATTGCAGGCGGCTTGGGCTGTTTTGAGCCCAGAAAACCACCTATTGAGAACCTGGTGGATTACGAGGATAAAGGGGTGGAATACATCATTAAAGATCCAGAGTTTTACCGTGGAAAACGCGTTGTACTAGCCGGTGGTGGAGACTCAGCACTGGACTGGACCATCTTCCTATCCAACATTGCTAGCGAGGTTTCTTTGGTGCACCGTAGAAGTGCTTTTAGAGGGCATTTAGACAGTGTGCAGAAGGTAATGGATATGGCAGAATCGGGTAAAATAAACCTGATTACCAATGCGGAAGTAACAGGCTTAGCTGGAAATGGCGTTTTAAACGAGGTTACCATCAGCAAAGACGAACACGGGGATATCGTAAAAAAAGCAGATCACTTTGTACCGCTCTTTGGTCTATCGCCAAAATTAGGTCCCCTTGCCGATTGGGGCTTAAACATTAGTAAGAACTCCATAGAGGTAGATACTTTTGATTACAGCACCAATGTGGAAGGCGTTTATGCTATTGGAGATATTAATACCTACCCGGGAAAATTAAAGCTGATGTGTTAAAAGTATGGTATGTCCAGCCATTAATAACAGCTATATCTCCTCCTGATGCTCTTTGTGTTGAACCAATGTATCTAATAATAACCGTACCATCGCCTCCGTCACCTCCAGCATGATTACTTTCTCCAGCTGAAGCGCCACCACCTCCTCCACCGTGACCGTCTGCCCCATTTGAGCCAGCTCCAGCAGTACTAGGGCCTCCATCTCCTCCACCACCTGTTCCTCCTGGTCCTCCACCTGCTCTTGCTCCTCCTCCACCACCGCCACCATAAACAGTGTTATTTACCCATGTATATCCATTTCCTCCTGAACCACCAGTAGAACTGGGTGTGCCATTTCCTCCAGCAGTACTAGCTCCTCCACCACCTCCTGCTGACGTTGAATTATTACTTTGACCAGTTCCAG
>JBMYJC010000385.1:0-2199 GCA_049594055.1 Luteibaculum sp.
TCTATCCACTGGAACCCGGCAAAACTTGCTTTCCTGGAAAAAGATTTTGGTATTGCTCTTTCCTATGTTCCATGGTTGCGCGCTATTGTTCCCGATATGAACATAGCCTACCTAACTGGATTCCAAAAAATTAATGATAACAGTACCGTAGCCACCTCTTTGCGCTACTTCTCATTGGGTAATATTCAGTATACCGATGAGCAAGGAAATAGCAATGGTAGCTTTACTCCCAATGAGTTTGCCTTTGATGGAGCTTATGCTCTAAAACTTTCAGAATATTTTTCTGCTGGTGTGGCTTTACGCTTTATATACAGCAATCTTTCTGGTGGATCTCGTGTTGCCGGTGCGGACACTCGTGCAGGAACAGCTTTTGCATTCGATGCATCTTTGTTTTACAAAAGCAAACAATTTCAGTTGTCCGATAAAGATGCCTACATCAGCTCTGGGATTAACATCTCCAACATCGGTAATAAAATGTCTTACAGCACAGCAAATGGAACCGATGAGAATTTCCTTCCCGCCAACATGCGTTTAGGGGCTACTCTAACCATGGAGCTGGATAAATACAACGATGTAAGCTTTACAGTTGAAGGAAATAAGTTATTGGTGCCTACACCTAATGGAAGTTTGGATACTAACACAGTTAGTGTGGCTTCTGGAGTATTTGGTTCTTTTAATGACGCTCCAAACGGTTCATCTGAGGAGCTTAAAGAAATAAACCTAAGCGTGGGTATTGAGTACGATTACGATGATAAACTAGCTTTCCGTCTTGGTTTCTTTAATGAAGCCCCAGAAAAAGGAAATCGCCAGTTTATCACCTTAGGGGCAGGTTTAGCCTACTCTGTACTGAAGTTTGATTTCTCCTATTTGCTTTCTACTAAGCAAAATTCTCCCATTGCCAATTCGCTTCGGGTAACCATTTCTGCCCTATTATCAAAGGGCGGTTCTAAAGAAGACGATTTACCTCCAACCTTAAACTAATTGGGTGGATTTTAGAGTTGGATTTGGATATGATGTCCACAGGCTAGTTCCCGGACGAAAGTGTATCATTGGTGGAATCGAAATTCCTTTTTATAAAGGCCTTTTAGGGCACTCCGATGCTGACGTTTTACTGCATGCCATCACAGATGCGCTGGCAGGTGCATTAGCACTAGGCGATATAGGAACTCATTTCCCAGATACTGATCCGAAGTATAAAGGTGCTGACTCTGCAGTATTACTTCGAGACATGTATCAATTGGTTACAGATCGCGGTTATCAACTCAATAACCTAGATGCCACCGTGGCCGCTCAATATCCCAAGTTAAAGCCCTATATTCCAGAAATTAGAAGGAGAATAGCCGATATTTTGAAGGTTGAAATAGCGGCCATTTCGGTAAAAGCTACCACAACAGAGGGCTTGGGATTTGTGGGGAAGGAGGAAGGGATTTCTGCCTATGCAAGTCTTAGCCTGCGTTCAGCTTAATTTCCTGTAATTAATTTCACTCCTTCTAGGCTAATTCAATACTTTTGAACCCATATTTTTCTTGGAACTTATGCCAAAAACAAAGTCTGTAGTAAAAGAGATTACCATTGATACCTACAAACGGTGGTACAAGGATATGTACCTCATGAGAAAGTTTGAGGAAAAGGTAGGACAGCTATACACCATGCAAAAGTTTGGTGGATTTTGTCATTTGTATATTGGTCAGGAGGCTATCCTGGCTGGAGCCGTAACAGCTATTGAGCCAAGCGACCGAATGATTACCGCATATCGTGATCATGCCCACCCCCTGGTTTTAGGTACAGATCCTAAAAGGGTAATGGCAGAGCTTTTTGGAAAAACTACTGGAACCTCCAAAGGGAAGGGGGGGTCTATGCACTACTTCGATAAAGAGAAAAACCTATTTGGAGGTCACGGAATTGTGGGTGGACAAATTGGTTTAGGTGCAGGAATAGCATTTGCCGATAAATACCGGGATGAAAAGCATGTTACCCTTTGTTTTATGGGCGATGGTGCTACCCGGCAAGGTATTTTGCACGAGACCTTTAACATGGCTATGACCTGGAAGTTGCCCGTAATTTTTATTGTGGAGAATAACAATTACGCTATGGGAACTTCTATCGAGCGTACTTCGAACGTTACCGAGTTATCTAAACTGGCTGATGCTTATGATATGCCAGGTTTTGGTGTGGATGGAATGAACTGCGAGGCGGTGC
>JBMYJC010000386.1:0-2192 GCA_049594055.1 Luteibaculum sp.
TCAATCCAAAGTATACTTTAGCGCATAATTTGTCTCCAAGACCAATTTAAGGTCTGCTGTTCTGCACCTATTTATGGAAACAAAAAACCCTGCTGACAATGCCAACAGGGTTTTAATTATACAATTCCCTAGCTTGGGGAAAAATCTTTCGCTAAACCGCTACACCTAAGGCTTCAGCCATTTTTAGTCCGATTTCTGCGGGAGAATCCACTACGTGAATTCCGTTTTCTTTCATAATGGCTTTTTTCGCTTGTGCGGTATCTTCTGCTCCACCAACTATGGCACCAGCGTGGCCCATAGTTCTTCCTTTAGGAGCAGTTTCCCCTGCGATAAATCCTACCACAGGTTTTTTATTTCCATCGGCTTTTACCCACTTGGCAGCTTCGGCCTCCAGGTTTCCACCAATCTCACCAATCATTACAATCCCTTCAGTCTCTGGATCATTCATTAAAAGCTCAACAGCCTCTTTGGTTGTGGTACCAATAATTGGGTCCCCGCCAATACCAATGGCAGTAGTAATTCCAAACCCTTCTTTAACCACCTGATCGGCAGCCTCATAGGTTAACGTTCCCGATTTAGAAACAATTCCCACCTTACCTTTCTTAAAGATAAAGCCAGGCATAATTCCAACTTTAGCCTCATCGGCAGTAATGACACCAGGGCAGTTAGGCCCAATTAAACGAGCTTCTTTTCCTGCCAGGTATTCCTTTACCTTAACCATGTCTGCAACGGGAATACCTTCGGTAATACAAACGATAACCTTGATTCCTGCATTAGCAGCTTCCATGATTCCATCTGCGGCAAAAGCAGGTGGGATAAAAATTAAAGAAACGTCTGCTCCGGTTGCTTTAACCGCATCAGCCACGGTATTAAAAACCGGACGATCCAAGTGTTTTTGGCCGCCTTTACCGGGAGTAACACCTCCAACTACATTTGTTCCATAAGCAATGCATTGCTCTGCGTGAAAAGTCCCCTCTTTACCGGTAAAACCTTGTACAATAACCTTAGAATTCTTGGTAACTAAAACGGCCATATAATGTGTGCGTTTGAATTAAAATCGGAGCAAAAATAGACCTTTCGCCAAGTTGGGCAAAACTAAAATGAAGCCGGCCTTAGCTCCTATATTTGCGGCATGCCAGCACAAAACGAAAGCATTGTTGCAATTGCCACGGGTGGGGGAAGTTCTGCATTAGGCGTAATCCGTGTTTCGGGTACCCAAGCGCTTCCCATTGTTTCGAAGATCTTCCACCCAGTAAAACCTGGGCTTAGCCTGGAAAAGCTTAAGGGGTATAACCTTTTGTTTGGAAAAATCCTGGATAAACAGGAGCTGATTGACGAAGTGTTAGTGAGCGTTTTTCGCGCACCCAAAAGCTTTACTGGGGAAGATTTGGTGGAAATTTCCTGCCATGGTTCGCCCTTTATTTTGCAACGCGTATTGCAGTTGTGCCTAAAAAATGGTGCGCGATTGGCTAGTCCGGGAGAGTTCACCCTGCGAGCCTACCTCAATAAAAAGATGGATTTATCGCAAGCTGAAGCCGTTGCCGATCTTATTTCTGCAAAAAACGAGGCAGCGCACAAATTGGCCATGCGCCAAATGAAGGGCTCTATTTCAAACGAAATTGGCACCCTGCGCGAAGAACTCCTGCAATTGAGCTCACTCCTGGAGCTGGAACTAGATTTTAGCGAGGAGGACGTGGAATTTGCCGATCGCAGTCAATTAAAAAATCTAGCTGAAGAGCTGGTTGCTCGTTGCGGAAAACTGCTTCAATCTTTCCGACTGGGAAATGCATTAAAGAAAGGCATTCCGGTGGCCATTGTTGGCGCCCCAAATGCGGGAAAATCCACCCTATTAAACACCCTGCTCAAAGAAAACAGAGCTTTGGTATCGGATATAGCTGGAACCACTCGAGACACCATTGAAGAGGAGCTGAGCATGGACGGAATTGGCTTTCGAATTATTGATACAGCGGGAATAAGAGAAACGACTGATCAGGTTGAAACCCTGGGTATAGAACGCACTTTCTTAAAACTCGGAGAAGCTCAATTTATCCTGTGGATTGTAGATGTTTCTTCCCCAATGAATGAGGATGAATTCAAAAAAATGACAATCATATTTTTGGCATTAAGTTCAGTCTCATTCGTTATCCATGTATTCATGACAAGCCAATTCTATTTCATTTGGATGGCTTTTA
>JBMYJC010000387.1:0-2181 GCA_049594055.1 Luteibaculum sp.
CCATCCATCCAGGTTATGGATTTCTCTCTGAAAACGCTGGCTTTGCGCAAAAATGCAAAGACAACGGCATCATTTTCATTGGTCCCGATCCCGAAATTATGGCGCAATTGGGAGATAAAATAGCCGCTAAAAAAATCGCTAAAACTTGCGGGGTTCAAATCATAGAATCCAGCCAAAAAGATCTAAACTCTATAGATATTGCCTTAGAAGAAGCTAAACGCATTGGCTATCCTGTTATGCTAAAGGCCGCTGCCGGTGGTGGCGGAAGAGGGATGCGTGTAATACGCAGCGAGGAAGATTTGCGCAAGGGTTATGACTCCGCCACCCGGGAAGCCCTGAATGCCTTTGGAGACGGAACCGTTTTCTTAGAAAAATTTATTGAAGACCCAAAACACCTGGAAGTACAAATTATTGGCGACCGCCATGGCAATATTGTTCATTGTTACGAGCGCGACTGCTCTGTGCAGAGACGCTACCAAAAAGTGGTGGAAATGGCACCTTCTCTTGGACTTCCGCAAAATGTTCTAGAAGAACTTTATGAGTCGGCACTGGCCATTACCAAACACGTTAATTATAACAACGCGGGTACGGTAGAATTTTTGGTGGATAAAAATTTCCAGGTCTATTTTATAGAGGTTAACCCAAGAATTCAGGTAGAGCACACGGTTACCGAAATGGTGACGGGTATAGATATTGTGAAAGCCCAAATCTTTATTGCGGGTGGATACAAACTGAGCGATACCCAGATTAAAATTCCCAATCAATACAGTATTAAACTGAATGGTTTTGCAATTCAATGTCGCATTACTACGGAGGATCCAGAAAACAACTTCCAACCCGATTATGGAACCATAACCACTTACCGCAGTGCAGGTGGATTTGGTATTCGCCTGGATGCAGGATCGCTCTACCAAGGCGTTAAAATCTCACCCTTTTTTGATTCCATGCTTGTTAAAATCTCTGCCCACGGAAGAACCTTAGATGGAGCCACGCGCAGAATGACAAGGGCATTGCAGGAATTTAGAATTCGCGGGGTAAAAACGAATGTGCAGTTCCTTCAAAACCTGGTTAATCATCCTACCTTTAAAGAAGGAAAAGCCACGGTAAACACCATTGCAGAGAACCCAGAGCTTTTTAAATACCGCATTGCAAAAGACCGTGCCACCCGAATTTTAACCTATTTGGGTGATGTAATTGTAAACGGCCATCCCGATATTAAATACATTGACCCGCAGGCTCGCTTTGAAAAGCCCCAGGTTCCCTCCTATCCAAAACTTGCCGAATACCCCAGAGGAACAAAAAACATGTTGGATGAGTGGGGTGCCGAAAAATTTTGCAAGTGGCTGAAAGCAGAGCAGAAAATCCACTACACAGACACCACGTTTAGGGATGCTCACCAATCCTTACTGGCCACACGCATGCGCAGTTATGATATGTTGGCAACAGCTGAGAGTTTTGCCAAAAATCACCCCGAAGTGTTTAGCATGGAAGTATGGGGTGGTGCCACTTTTGATGTATGCCTTCGCTTTTTGCACGAAAACCCCTGGAGAAGGCTGCGCGAAATAAGAAAAGCGGTTCCCAACATCCTTTTGCAGATGTTATTGCGTGGATCTAACGGTGTGGGTTACACGGCCTACCCCGATAACCTGGTAGAGAAATTTGTAATTCACGCATGGAAAAACGGAATAGATCTCTTTAGAATCTTTGATTCGCTGAACTGGGTAAAAGCCATGGAACCCAGCATTAAAACCGTTCGCGAGCAAACTGGGGCAATTGCCGAAGCGGCCATCAGTTACACCGGAGATATTTCCAATCCTAACAAAAGCAAATACAATCTGGCTTACTATAAACAGTTGGCTGTAGACCTAAACAATGCTGGAGCCCATATTATTTGTATAAAAGACATGGCGGGCTTGCTCAAACCTCAAGCGGCTGGCGAGCTCATAAATGGGATAAAATCTGTAGTTGATTTACCCATCCACCTGCATACTCACGACACCTCTGGCCTTCAATTGGCCATGTATGAAAATGCAATTAATGCCGATGTAGACGTTGTAGATGTTGCCCTTGGCGGCCTGTCTGGACTAACCTCCCAGCCCAGTTTTAATTCGCTGGCGGCTATGATGGAAGGCCATAAACGGGAGAACCCAATTAATCTTCAAAAATTAAATGAAGCTTCTG
>JBMYJC010000388.1:0-2179 GCA_049594055.1 Luteibaculum sp.
TCCTTTTCCTCCCGCTCAAATAAATCAAAGCGCGTAGGCAAGACCCGTTTAGGCCAAAAGTTGTTTTCTAAATCGGTATCGGCAGTTTGCATTTTAGGGTCGAGCACCAACTCCTTTAGCTCTTTCTTAAAGACAAACACTTTGGAGATTACATCGTCATCAAAACGCCAAATCTCTGCAGGAAGCGTTCGTTCTTCTGTAGATCCATCCGTAAATCTAAACTCTAAAATCACTGGCATGGGTATCCCACCTACCTTGCGTACCTGAATTTCATAAAAATTCTTTCCAGATACCAACTCTGCTTTTTGCTCGGCACTTAATCCTTCCAACTCTTCTCGGTAGCTGTCTTCATCCAAACGATTGGGTGCTTTGTAATCTACCTCTGTATAGAAATCATTCAGCTTAGGATCGCGCTCGATATAAACCGTTTTCAGATCCTTCTTATTTCTTTCCATACTGATGTTGTACTCCTTAGGCTGTTTTTGCTCAAAGGCGTACTCAGTTTTGGGGTTCTTAGAATCAATTTGAAACCATTTTACATTCTCTATAGCCAAATCCACGTGATCCGTGGTGTAAAACCAGGAGCGCCAAAACCAATCCAAATCGGTACCAGAAGCATCTTCCATAGTTCTAAAAAAATCCGCTGGTTCCGGATGCTTAAACATCCAACGTTGAGCATAGGTTTTAAATGCAAAATCAAATAGTTCCCGGCCCAAAATGGTCTCCCGTAAAATATTTAAGGCCGTTGCAGGTTTGCCGTAAGCATTATTTCCAAACTGGTAAATGGATTCCGAGTTCGTCATAATGGGCGCCATTCTTCCGTTGGCTCCGCTCATGTAATCGGTAATTTTATAAGCCGGGCCTCTACGAGAGGGGTAATCGCGTTGGAATTCTTGTTCTGTAAGGTATTGCAAGAAAGTGTTTAAGCCTTCATCCATCCAGGTCCACTGGCGCTCATCAGAATTCACAATCATGGGGAAATAATTATGACCTACCTCGTGGATAATAACTCCTATCATACCATATTTCATCCGTTCACTGTAGGTTCCGTCTTCCTCAGGTCTACCGTAGTTAAAGCAAATCATAGGGTATTCCATACCAATCTGTTTGGTATGTACAGAGATTGCCGCAGGATATGGATAATCGAAGGTGTGTTTGCTGTAAACATTTAAGGTATGCGCCACTACTTTAGTGGAATACTGCTCCCACAAGGGATTTCCCTCCTTTGGGTAATAAGACATTGCCATAACCGTGCGATCTCCAAATTTTACGCCCATGGCATCCCAAATAAACTTACGGGAGGAAGCAAATGCAAAGTCTCTAACATTCTCAGCTTTGTAATGCCAGGTTTTGGTTTGGGTAGATTTTCCCTTTTCGGCACTGCGAGCTTCACGCTCTGTTACGATCATAACCGGTTCTGTATAGCTGGTTTGCGCTCGTTTCCATCGTTCCTTCTGGGTGGTCGTTAACACTTCATCCGGGTTTTGTAAAACTCCAGTTGCACCCAAAACATGGTCTGCCGGCACGGTGATTTTCACATCGTAATCGCCAAATGTTAGGGTAAACTCACCGCGACCTAAAAATTGTTTGTTCTGCCAGCCCTCATAATCCGTGTACAAACACATTCTGGGATAGAACTGGGCAATGGTAAAAATGTAGTTATCCTCTTTTTCAAAATACTCCAGACCACTGCGACCGCCAATTTCCATGCGATCATTAATGTTGTACCACCATCCAATCTTAAAGGAAATAGATTCTCCGGGTTGCAAGGGTTTTTCCAAATCCACCCGCATCATGGTGCGGTTGATAGTGTATGGCATCTTAGCACCCGCATCATCGGTAACATAATCAATATTAAACCCGCCCTCAAACCAAGGCTCAATGTTTTTGAGCGCTTTAAAAGACATGGATTCACCAATACTGCTCTGTTCTGCCTTGTAAGTATCGGAGTCTTTAGCACGCATATTTTGATCCAGCTGAATCCATAGGTACTCTAAAGCATCTGGAGATTGGTTGTAATAGGTTATACGTTCCTTGCCCTCAATTTTGCGCTCTTTCTCTTTGAGCACAATGTCCATTTGATAATCAGCTCTTTGCTGCCAGTATTGGTGTCCAGGAGCACCTGCGGCATTTCTATAGACATTAGGCGTTGGCAATGCAGTACCCAACTGCTGGAAGG
>JBMYJC010000389.1:0-2177 GCA_049594055.1 Luteibaculum sp.
GAAGCTAGCCGAGGGAGTTTGTTGGTGGGGAATTTTGGAAAAGGTCACATTACCTACTGTGCGCTTTCCTTTTTTAGACAATTGCCAGCAGGGGTTCCTGGGGCCTACAGAATGTTTGTAAACCTGGTAGAGAACTAATGAGCAGCGAAAAAACATACTGGCGAAAGCGTTATATAGCCATTCTTCTGTTTTTGGCACTCCAAATAGTGGTTTATACACTCATAACTCAAAACTTCTCATGAGTGCAATAGACTGGTTTGTATTGGGTTCAACCCTACTTTTTATTGTTTTGTTTGGATGGTATAAAACGCGTAAACAAGACAGCTTAAATTCTTATTTCAGAGGGAATAACCAGTTGAGCTGGTGGGCCATTGGACTCTCTGTCATGGCAACACAAGCCAGTGCCATCACCTTTTTAAGTACGCCAGGCCAAGCCTATGAAGACGGCATGCGTTTTATCCAATTTTATTTTGGCTTGCCGCTGGCTCTCATTCTAGTTTGTGTGTTTTTTATTCCGCGCTTTGTTAACCTAAAAGTCTATACAGCCTACCAGTTTCTGGAGTCGCGCTTCGATCTAAAAACCAGAGCCTTAACTGCTCTTCTATTTCTTATTCAAAGAGGTTTAGCTGCGGGGATCACCATTTATGCCCCGGCAATCATATTATCCACTCTGCTAGATTGGCCCCTCTATATAACCATTACCATTATTGGGGTTTTGGTAATTATTTACACTGTAAGCGGTGGAACCCAGGCTGTTGCGCAAACGCAAAAGCAGCAAATGGCGGTAATTATGGTAGGAATGGGCTTGGCCTTCTATATCCTGCTGAATTCCCTTCCCGAAAACATGGGCCTGGTGAAAGCCCTGGATTTTGCAGGTACATTGGGTAAAATGAATGTAGTGGATTGGGAAATGGACTTTTCCAACCGCTACAACATCTGGTCTGGATTGGCTGGTGGACTCTTTTTAGCCCTCTCATATTTTGGAACAGACCAGTCCCAAGTAGCAAGGTATTTGGGTGGAAAGGATATAAAGGCGGCCAGAACCGGTTTACTCTTTAATGCCGCATTAAAAATTCCTATGCAGTTTTTTATTCTGCTAACTGGGGTACTTGTTTTTGTGTTTTATCAGTTTAACCCGGCTCCCGTCTTTTTTAATGAACCGGGGTGGAATCTGGTAACTCAAGAAGACAAGAGTGGGTCTTTGGGGCAATTAGAGCAGGAATATCGCGAATTGGAGCAAAAGAAGATTAATGCCGCTATTTCTTGGTCTCAGGCCACCGAAATGGATGGAGGAGCTGCCATTAAAAATTATGTACTGGAGGAAAACGCCATAAGGGATCAGGTAAAAGAGCAAATCAGTCTGATTAACGAGGAAGTAGAGACCAAGGACAGCGATTATGTTTTCCTTCATTTTATTCTAAACCAGCTCCCGGTAGGATTAGTGGGATTGCTTTTAGCGGTAATTTTTTCCGCTGCCATGTCTTCAACTGCCTCGGAGATAAATGCCTTGGCGGGAACCAGCATGGTTGATTTTCTAAAGCGTTTTTCTAAAAAGGAGTACAACGATCGGCAGGATGTACTGAATTCTAAATTGTTAACTCTGGCCTGGGGTATTCTGGCCATTATTTTTGCGATGGCCGCATCGCTGTTTGATAATTTAATTGAGGCGGTTAATATTCTAGGTTCCCTGTTTTACGGGACTATTTTGGGCGTATTTCTAGTAGCCTTTGTCTCTAAATATGTGAGGGGAACCGCAGTTTTTATTGCTGCCTTGCTTGCGGAGCTTTCTGTAATATGCCTTTTTTTATACTCAGATTTAGGCTTCTTGTGGTTTAATGTAATTGGCTGTGCGCTGGTCTTTGCACTGGCCTTTGCAATACAAGGGTTAAGACCTAAGCAAGCATAGCACCTAAGGCTCGCTCAGCTCCGCAGGATCTTTAATCCTGCGGTACAAGATATTGGCATCTGTGATGCCGGTTTTAAGCTGAAATCAGGTTTTGTTTTCTTGGATTACAAATCCAAATATTTAAGGGTGAAGGATTAAAAATCCTTCACAGCATTGCTTTTCCCCTTATCCAAGGGGATTCAGGGGGATGTTATTCAGGCATCAATTGTGCTCGGCTCTGCAGGTTGGGAGCTTTTTTTACCACTTTGTCTTGATACAAAGTGGCGCAATC
>JBMYJC010000390.1:0-2176 GCA_049594055.1 Luteibaculum sp.
GGGTAATTAGCCACTTGGTCTTTTAATTTAAGCGCCATTCCCAATGAGTTTTCTTTCCAATTTTCTTGGTAAAAGATGGATGACATTTTATACTTCACCAGTGCTAAAACTGCGTTGGGGCTGGGTGTAACATTATCGGTTTTGTTGATGGTTGGACTGATGAGTAGATCGGATTTGCTTTTGGGCCTATCCATATAAAACCCAGATTTATGAGCGAAATTTTGCTCCACAATGTCTAAACATTGTTTAGTTTGTTCCAAATATTTCTCTTCACCACTTACCTCAAAAGCCTTTAACAATGCGCGCATCCAAAAACTGTAATCCTCCAAAAAATCCTTTTCTGGTTTAGCTCCCTGTTTGTAATATTTGGCCAGCGATTTTGAATCCGCATCCCAACATTTTTGTTCAATAAACTCCAGGGTCTCTTCTGCTGCCTGCAAATAGCGATCTTCTCCAAAACTCACGTAGGCCGCCAATAAGCCATTTACCAAAAGAGCATTCCAGGAGCTAATTTGCTTGTCATCCAAGCCGGGTTTAATGCGTTGGCCCCGTATCCCCAGCAACTTGGTTTTTAGCTTAGCTATCTCATTTGCTGACTCACTTTTTAGGTTTAGAGATTGCTCATCCAGCAAAGGGATATAGTTGCCATGTTCCCAATACCCCTTTTGATTAAAATTAAAGTACTCCGTTGCTAGTTCTAATTCCTTCTCGGTGAGTTTTGCTTCAAGCTCCTCACGGGTCCACACATAAAATTTGCCTTCTTCCCCCTCGCTATCTGCATCTAGCGCGGCATAATATCCCCCCGCTTCGCTTTTCATCTCACGCTGTAGCCATGTATAAATGCCCTCGCAAACCTCCTGGTAAAGGGGCTCTGCTTTTTGGCGATAGGCCTTGGCATATAGCTCCAACAATTGCGCATTGTCGTAAAGCATCTTTTCAAAATGAGGGACTTTCCACTTTTCATCAACGCTGTAGCGGGTAAAGCCTCCTCCAACCTGATCATAAATTCCGCCCATGGCCATTTTTCTTAAGGTAAAATGCACATGATCCAACAAGGCCTGATCTCCATGTTGGCTGCCATATTCTAGAAGGAAATTCCACTCTACCGGCATGGGAAATTTGGGTGCGCGACTATGTCCCCCGTGGGTTTTATCAAAGGATCGCGATAAAAAATCTACCTGCTCCCTAATCCAGGTTGGATCAACTTTGTTTTCTGTTTCAGGTAAATCTATTAGTACCTCTTGTTGGATGGCCGCGGTGAGTTGCGAGGCGTATTCCTCCATTTTTGAAGGCGTTTGGCGATACATGTCTGCCAGTTGCTGCAGTACACTCAGCCAATCATCCTTTCGGAAATAAGTTCCTCCGTAAACAGGCCTTCCATCTGGCAGGGTGAAACAGTTGAGTGGCCATCCTCCCTGTTGCGTCATTATTTGTACTGCGCCCATGTAAATCTCGTCTACATCGGGCCTTTCCTCCCTATCTACTTTGATGCATATAAAATTGTCGTTCATAATCTTGGCCACCACGGTATCCTCAAAAGATTCGTGCTCCATTACATGGCACCAATGGCAGGACGAGTAGCCTATGCTTACCAAAACCAGTTTGTTTTCTGCCTTCGCCTTCTCAAAAGCTTCTTTTCCCCAAGGCAACCAGTTTACAGGATTGTGCGCGTGCTGCAATAGGTAGGGACTAGCCTCGTTTATTAATGCATTGGTAAACTGGGGGTCTTGATCTTTCATACTAGTGGAATATGCTGGGGTTTTTTGGGTGCTTTGACAAGCTGAAATCAGAATTAGGAAGGATGTTATTTGCAAAATTCCCTTCATCCAACCAAGGTTAAAAAAAGCGCTGAGAAAACAGAAAAAGAAAAGAGGCATCCATAGCCTAAAAAAGCTTTTAACTTCCGCCTCCAATAATAAGACCTATGGCAAAGGAAAACACCGTATTCTTTTTAGATGCATACGCCCTCATATATCGCGCCTATTACGCGTTTATAAAAACTCCCAGAATTAACAGCAGCGGACAAAACACTTCGGCCATCTATGGTTTTACCAATACTTTGGTGGATTTACTTAAAAATGAAGATCCCAGCCATATTGCAGTTTGCTTTGATGTGAGTGGCGATACCGAGCGCCATGTAGATTTTGCCGAATACAAAGCCAACCGAGAGGAAATG
>JBMYJC010000391.1:0-2171 GCA_049594055.1 Luteibaculum sp.
ACTGCCATGATATTTGTTTTGATTTTCTATTTAATAAGCCTCAAAATTACATTTTGAAGTCGCAGGAAAAAAGGAAATTCAATCGTTTATTCTAATGGTAATATAGCTGCAGGCTATAATGAGAAGTAAAATATAATTAAGCCTGATATTATTGCTGCAAACTTGCCCAAATTCAGTCGGTGTCCATCCTCTTGTTCAAACAAAATGGTAGTTGCCACATGCAAGAAAATTCCCACGGCAACGGCTGCAAACTGAGTAATTAAAACCTCATCCAAGCTAATATTTGGAATTACGGACCCTAAAACAAGCGTGAGAGGTGCAGACAATGCGAACATTAGAAACCAGGCCCAGCGCGCAGTTTTACTCAGGGGAGCCGAAAGTAAAATTGCTGCCAGGGTAAGGGCAATAGGGGCTTTGTGCAATAATATTCCCAATAGGTACTGGGAGTTTTCGTTGTGCTGGTGCCCCAGCATGGGTAAGCTTTCCACCACCGAATGCAGTGTTAAACCCGAGATTGCCAGGACAGGAAAAAGTTTCGAAAAGTGTTGATGACTATGAAAATGGCCGTGTTCTACCCCTTTTGTTAAATGCTCTAAGGCAACTTGCATAAAAAAGCCAATAAGAACAAAAAGACCCGCAGATACACCAAGCTTTTGATAGGCATCGGGTAATAGATGACAAAATGAAAGCGCCAATAAAAAACTTCCTGATAAGGATAACAAGGGTTTAATATAGGCCTGGAAACGCGCATTTCCCCCAAAAACAATAAAGCCCGGAACCAGGGTGCAAAAAAGCAAAAGGAGGATTCTAAGTACAGGCAAGGTTATCGCTTTTGAGCTATAATAATAAGGCGGTCAGATTGCTGCTGACGGAAAGGTTTTAGCTGGTAATCGCCAAACAAATTCCTGATTTCAAACCCTGCATTTCCCAATAAGAATTTAAAATCGCTAAGCTCTAAAGCCTGCACACACTCTTTAAAGTGGTAAGGTTTTCCCATGTGTTCAAAGCGAATTTCTTTCACAATGTTGCCGCGTTCTACATATCGGTTGATGTGAAATGTAATGCCATCTTCCTCTTTGATTTCTTCCTCCACCAAATTCTCTATAACCTTGGTAGCATTTAGAAAATCAATAACTATTACGCCCTTATATACCAGCATTTTACGCATGGCATTTAGGGTTTTTAAATTATGTGCCGTGTTTGAGAAATAACCAAAGCTGGTAAAGAGATTGGTGATTAGGTTAGCCTGAATGTCTGGAAAAGCTGCGCGCATGTCATGCACATGGAAGCTCAATCTTTCATTCTCATTTTTTTTTGCCTCCTGAATGTTCTCTGGTGATAAGTCCAGGCCCACAACTTCGTAGCCCAATTGGTTCATGCGAACGGCGTGCCTGCCTTTACCGCAGGCTAGATCCACTATACAGGCGTTGCTATCCAGCTTTAAAAACTCCATGAGGTTTTCAACAAAGCGAGACGCTTCCTCCTCATTTCGGTTTTTATATAAAATGTGATAGAATGGACTGTTGAACCATTCAACAAACCAATGTTTCGCTTCAACCATCACCTCTTCCATTGGCGGACAAAAGTATAATTATGTTCCTTGCGTTAATAAATTCCCTCTTTTTTTAACGAGATCTTTACTGAAAATTAGGAGTTTCACCTCACCATGCGCATTACCCTGTTTGCAGATCTTATTTTACCGCTTGCCATTCCCAATACATACACCTACCGTGTGCCCTTTGAACTAAACGATGAGGTAGCAATTGGAAAAAGGGTATTGGTAAGTTTTGGTGGCTCTAAAATGTACAGCGCCATTGTGTATAGGATCCATGAGGAAGCCCCAAAAGCATATCAGGCAAAATATCTGGATGCCGTTTTGGATGAATTTCCCATCGTAAATAGCTTGCAACTGCAATTTTGGGAATGGTTGGCCAATTATTACATGGCCTATTTAGGCGAAATTATGCTAATGGCCTTGCCCGCTTCTTTTCGTTTGGCCTCTGAAACTTATATCCTGCCAGAAGAAATTAGCAGGGACCTGGAAGACATGCTTACTCCCGAAGAGCATCGCGTTTACGATGCATTGCTGATGAACGAAAAAATGAGCCTAGCTGAGGTAGGGGAGTTTTTGGATAAGAAAACAGTCTATCCGATTATTAAAAACATGCTGG
>JBMYJC010000392.1:0-2168 GCA_049594055.1 Luteibaculum sp.
ATTGGACTTTAGCGCAACTTTGCGGCCCAAACCCAAATTGGGCAAAGACAACAAGGCGAGACGATTTACTGGAGAATGGGTGTTTAGTATTTACAATGTGTACAACAGGCATAATACCTACACCATAAACTTTGAGCAGGATCCTGCAAACCCAAATGCCAATGTGCGGGCAGAGAAGGTGTATTTATTTCCTATTGTTCCTGCCGTTACTTATAACTTTAAATTCTAAGCATGAAGAACCTCTTTTCCATTTGTGGTGCTTTCGCGCTTTTGATCTCTTGCACAGAGCCCATTAACTTAAACCTCAACACCGAGGAGAATATCCGTTTAGCGGTTGATGCCGAAATAGACAATGTTCAACAGGCAGACACTTTTTATTTAAGCATCACCAGTAATTTTTTTGAAGCTGGCGGAAACGTACCTGCCACGAACGCCATTGTAACGGTGACCGTACAAGACACCGTATTTAGCTTTATTGAGGTGGGAGGAACAGGGAAATATTATAGCCCACCAGGTTTCCGAGGAAAACCCGGCTTTACGCATACCCTTAACATTCAGTATGACGGTCAGCTCTACCAAGCCACCAGTTTTATGCGGCAACCGGTAAAAATAGACAGCCTTACCTGCACGCGTTTACCTGAAGACGATTTCTTAAATCCTGGAGAAGTACGGATAGGAATCTCTTTTCAAGACCCACCCAACCAGCGCGATTATTACTGGTTTATAGATTATGTGAACGGAGCAAACGAATACAGCAATCTATTTGAATATGGTGCCCTGTTTAACGATGAATCCATTGACGGTCTTAAGGTGGAAAATGTGGAATACAACATTTTCGATTTAGAGGTAGGAGATACCCTTACGGTTGACATGCGTATGATTAGCGAATTAGACGAGGAAATTATTTCCGCCTTAGCAACGGAATCTTTTAGGGGAGGCTTGTTTGATTCGCCACCGAGTAACGTTCCTTCTAATATTAGCAATGGTGCTCTAGGACTTTTTATAGCTTACCCCGTGTCGAGAAAAACCATTGGGATAAACAAATAATATGCTCAGATCCATTTTTAGACTGCTTTTTCGCTTAAAAGGTTGGAAGCTGAACAATCAATATCCAACCGAATCGCAACATTGCGTGATGATTGGCGCACCTCATACCAGCAATTGGGATTTAGTCTTCACTGTTGCCTCCTTGAGTATTTTAAAAATTCCGCTGCGCTTTACCATTAAAAAGGAATGGCTAAAGGCCCCCGTGGGCTGGTTTGTAAAACCTCTTGGAGCCATCGGAATCGACCGCTCTAAAAAAGGAGATAAAAAGACGGGAATGGTCAATCAAATTGTCCCGCTTTTTCATAAAAACAAGAGGCTGGCACTGGTAATCACTCCAGAGGGAACACGTTCTAAAGCCCCAAGAATTAAAACTGGCTTTTACCATATTGCCCATGCCGCGCAGGTACCCATTGTTTTAGCCTACCTGGATTATAAAAACAAAGTGGCCGGTATTGGAAAAGTAATTCAACCCAACCTTAGCCTGGAGGAAACTTTGGAACAGATGAAAGCTTTTTACAGCCAAGTTCCCGCGCGCTTTCCAGCCAACAATAGCTTTATAGGCCTGGAAATATGAGGCTCTTCCTTTTTTTGGCTTTGGGGCAAATGCTATTCCTTACGGCATGTACCGGTCAAGCTCAAAAAGCAAAAATTAATGGGCTTTCTTTTGTTGGATCCCAAGCCCTGCCCAGTGACTCCTGTTGGCAAACGGTACTTTATGTTAATGCCAACACCATTAGTTTAATGCCCTACGCCTACGGAAAAAACAATGAAACCAAGCTTGTCTCGCATACCGCTTGGCAATGGAGTGGAGAATCCTACCAAGGAATTGCTCACTGTGTTAAAGCAGGCAAAGAGCGAGGACTGAATGTTATAATTAAACCTCATTTGTGGTTAGGTTGGGAAGATTATACAGGCAAGCTCCAGCAGAAAAATGAAGAAGATTGGAAAGTCTGGAGTGAACAATACAATGCTTATGTAATCCAATTTGCCAAACTAGCGGCTCAAAATGACTTGCAATATTTTTGCCTTGCCAACGAGATGGAGTCCTATTGGCGTAATTATCCAAGCGGTTTTGAAGCGCTTATAGACTCTTGCAAGAAGATTTTTAGGGGTAACCTAAT
>JBMYJC010000393.1:0-2150 GCA_049594055.1 Luteibaculum sp.
AACCCGAATTGCCGTGCGCAAATACATAAAACTTAAAAGCGAAGAAGTTTACTAGTTATGAGTAACGATAAAAAAGAATTCCCCCTAACCAAAACCAATTACAAACTCCTGATAATTGGTATTGCAGCTATTGTTCTAGGCTTTATTCTTATGAGTGGAGGGGGAACTGATAATCCAAACCAGTTTAACGAGGAGATCTTCAGTTTTAGGCGAATAACATTGGCGCCCCTAATTTGCCTGGCCGGCTATGCCTTTATTATTTACGCCATCATGAAGAAAACCAACGAGTAAGCGGGCACTATGACTTGGGTAGAAGCCCTAATTCTAGGATTAATTCAGGGACTTACAGAGTATTTGCCCGTTAGCAGCAGCGGTCACCTGGAAATTGCTCGCGAAATCCTCGGTGGCAATTCGCTTCCCGAAGAAAACCTGTGGTTTACCGTATGGGTGCATTTTGCTACGGCTTTGAGTACCGTTGTGGTTTACCGAAAACGAATAGCAGAAATCTTTACTGGTTTATTCAGTCGCAAACCAGAAGAATGGCGCTTTGCTGCCATGATTGTACTTTCTATGATTCCTGCTGGATTGGTAGGCTTATTTTTTGAGGATGCCATTGACAACTTATTTGTAGGAAATCTAGTTCTGGTTGGATGTTCGCTATTTGGTACAGCCCTCTTGCTTTTACTAGCCGATTTTTACAACGGAACAGATATTAAAATAACCCCAAGCAAAGCCATTTGGATGGGTTTAGCCCAGGCCGTTGCCATTTTACCCGGTATTAGTAGATCGGGTGCAACAATTGCCGCAGGTATCATGGTAAAAACCGATAAAGGCAAAGCCGCCGAGTTTTCCTTTTTAATGGTTATTCCCCTCATTTTTGGAAAGATGGCCAAAGATCTTCTGGATGCTCCTAACCTGGAAAACATAGCTTCTGGTCCTATTTTGTTGGGATTTGTTGCAGCATTTGTTGCCGGTATATTGGCTTGTACCTTCATGATTAGGCTGGTAAAAGCTTCTAAATTGAGGTACTTCTCTGTTTATTGTGCAATTGCGGCAGTTTTCTGCTTGCTCTATTCCTTTATATGAGGTACAGCTTACCCGAAAACGGATTCGTTTTTTTGGTAGATAAACCCTATGGTTGGACCTCCTTTCAAGTGGTGAATAAGGTGCGTTGGATTCTAAAACGCCTCACTGGAATAAAAAAAATTAAGGTAGGACACGCCGGAACTTTAGATCCCTTAGCAACTGGATTATTGGTTTTGTGCGTAGGTCGCCAAACAAAAAATATAGCCCAATACAGCGGGGATGATAAAACCTATTTGGCATCCATTAGAATGGGCTATGAAAGCGCCTCCTATGACTTGGAAAAAAAAGTAATTATTCGAGAGGCAAACCCGGTGTTTTCTGATGAAAAAATAGAGCAATTAAAATCCTATTTTTCTGGAGTCATAGATCAAATACCACCGGGATTCTCAGCTAAAAAGGTAGGCGGTAAACGAGCTTACTTATCCGCAAGAGCGGGGGAAGAAGTCCAACTGGCATCCAATGAAGTGGAAATAAAAAAATTGGAAATCGATACTCAGCGATGGCCGGTGCTGGAAATGGACATTGTATGCAGCAAAGGCACTTATATCAGGTCGCTGGCCAATGATTTTGGCAATGCGTACGGAAGTGGAGCCATTTTGGCTGCCTTGCGCAGAACCCAAAGTGGAAACTATCTACTGGCTGACGCAGTAAAAATGAGTGTCATTTGGGAAGAGCTGAAACTTCGACTGGAGGCCATAAGTGATTGAAATGCAGATAGAAATTATTTTTTAACTAAATTCGCAGCCCTTTTTACGCATCCAACAGGCATAGATTTATATGAAACTTTCACAGTTTAAATTAAAACTACCCAAAGAACTTGTTGCCAAACACCCAGCTCAAGACAGAGAAGAAAGTCGGTTAATGGTGGTACACAGGAAAACCGGAAAAATTGAACACAAGGTATTCAAAGACATTATTGATTATTTCGATGATCAAGACGTGTTTATCTTGAATAATACCAAGGTTTTCCCTGCCAGGATGTATGGAAACAAGGAGAAAACCGGAGCAAAAATTGAGGTTTTCCTTTTGCGCGAGCTTAACAGAGAATCGCTGTTGTGGGATGT
>JBMYJC010000394.1:0-2144 GCA_049594055.1 Luteibaculum sp.
ACGGGTTTATTGGCGTTTTCAGCACGCGCTAAGGTTTGAGCCAAGGTCAGCACCGCATTCATAGGTGTTCTAATCTCATGGCTCATATTGGCCAAAAACTCACTTTTATATTTGCTTGCCAATTCTAGCTGTGCCGCCTTTTCTTCGAGGTCTTTATTATAGCCCTGCAAGGTTTCATTCTGTTGTTCTATCTGCCGAACCATTTTGTTGAATGCGTCCGTAAGCTTACCCACCTCATCATCACTGAATTTATTGGCTCGTAGCGCGTAATCCTTATTCCTTGAAATAGTTTCAGCTGTACCTGCCAAGGAAAGAATGGGTTGAGTGATTATTTTTTGAAGCCGTTTTGAAAGCAGCCAAATAATTAGGAAGGAGATTAGAATAGCGGTGGACGAAATGAGACCATATAATTTAAGTCTGGAAAAAAAGCCTTCCAAACTGTATCTCAAATACAAGGAACCCAACTGCCTTTCCCCTTCTTCTACAGGCAAGTACATCTCTAAGTAACCCGGTTTAAACTCAAAATTGAACAGGGCCGGTCGGTCCAGTTTCATTTTGGTTTCAATATTTTCTGGGAAGTAGGAAAAAAGCTGGCCTTGTTCATCATAGAGGCAAACCGAAATAATCTCGGGTTCCGCCTCAACCGCTTGTATTACATCGAACGCATCCTCCTGGCTGTTAAAAGCAAGAGCTGCAGTACTATTTGTGGCAATGATTTCTCCAACCGTTTTAAGTTTTTCTACGGTAGATTGCTTGTAAGAGTAATAATCGTAAGCAAAGAAAATAACCCCCGTTACAACCAGTATCGTGATACTGATGTACAGAATTAGCCTGGTGAGCTTTTTTTGTATGGGTAGGTTTTCAAACTTCATTTTGCTTAATAAATACTGGCCATTTTTAAGAGCTTGGAACTAATTTTAAAATCTTCCTGTTGGGCAACATCCAGGTTAATCTCAAACTTCAACTTGTTATCGCTGGTGTAAAAACGAATCATCCCGCCTTTCTCTAGAAAGTTCTCGGAATCACTAACAGCCAAGACATTTTTATTGCGCAACCCTTTTAGTATGGAATCCCAGTCTGTGTTGGTTTTGGAGATAAATAACACATGACATTCAGGGATTGGATCCTTTGCAGAAAAATATTTTACTCTGAGTGGATGCCCTGCAATTACCTCTCCTTTTACAAGTTCTTCCAGAACGTTACCAAAAGGATTATTACCATATACGGCAATGACAATAGGTGCATTAGTGCTACTAAAACTTTGGCTTGGCCATTCTACAAACTGGGTGAAGTTGTAGAGGAATGCTGCCTTTAACTGATCTTCCCGGGTTAAGTTTTGGGCCATAAGCCCTCCAGCCAAGGAGAAAACCAAAAGCGTTGTGAATATGTAGGTTTTCTTTAGCATTTTATCTGAGGGAAATAGTAAAACGTAAATAAACACTTCTTGGGATTAAGGCAGACAGCTCTTGTGTTCTGGGCCTGAAAAGATTTCTTCCCACCACAGATACTTCTGCTGACTTGTATTTCTTGGCAAGTCTGACATCCATATTGGAATATTCGGAAATACGCTGCGAGATTAATTGCTCTGGAAGATGAGAGGTGTGCTTAAAGGTTGCATCCAGCTGCCATCCTTTTCCAAGGTTGGAAATGGACTGCAGGCGAATTGTGTTTTTGGGATCCACAGACTCGAACTCTTTACTCACTTCGAGAACTCGGTCATTAGCACTCCAAATAACATTCTCAAAAAAGCTTATACCACCTCTGATGCGCCAGTTGTCAAGAATTTGATAATTCCCAAAAATCTCAACACCCCAGGAATCAGAAAATTGGGAGTTTGCCACTAAGGTGGGAAATACACTTGTTGTATCGGGGTTGCTATCTAGACTTCTTAGGTTTTTGTAATGGTTAAAAAAGCTAGAAACCGAGAGGGATAGTTTACCTGCTTTTAACCGGTATCCTAGCTCATAAGCATAAACTCTTTCTGACATAAAATCAACGCCCTCAACTGTGATGTCGGCATCCAACCGGGAAGGAAGTCTAACTGCCCTGGAAAATGCAGTCCAAAGCATATGAGACTGAACAAAGGACAGCGGTTTAAGAAAATATGCCAGGCGAACACTGGGTTGGAATTCGGTACCCGTAAA
>JBMYJC010000395.1:0-2121 GCA_049594055.1 Luteibaculum sp.
CACAAACATCTAAGCAAGAGGCATTAGAAACCCGGTTGCGGATTAAGTCACCAGGAAGCGGTCCGAAACCATTGTTGAAGTTGATTCCATGGCTGGTTAAATGGCAGTAACTCATGATGGTTCCTCCGTTTTGCGGAGCAGGCCCAGGAGTACAAACCCCATCTGGCTGATAACAGTTATCGATAGGTCCACCTGGCCATGAACAACTATGGGTGTGGGGAGAACCTAAGTTGTGTCCAATCTCATGGGTAATTACTTCTACTGTCCAGGAATAAGTTGGAACATTGCTGTAGTAACTGTAGATACCGCTGTACGCATAATTGTAATTGCTATTACAAATTACATCCACATAAGCTATTCCTCCGTTGTTTGGACGGAGATCTATCAAGTGACCAATGTCTCCGTTAAAATTGGGTCGGGTAGAACGAAACTGGTTTAGGTTTGTGGTTGAACTAGTTCCGGAATAAGGGCTGGATGTGTTCCAAACAAACACCTCGCTAATCTTAACATTGATGCTCTCATTGGCATAAAGCGTAGCTACTTCGTTAAATACTGCAGCGATATAATTAGTGGCTGCAGTTACTGAACCTTTGTTCTGGAAAACATCATAATCCAACTCGAAATAAACGGTAACGCAGTTTGAAAGTGATTTTTGCCCTTGTGGAACAGGCTCTATTTTTAATTTTTGATTGGGAAGGTCTTGCGTAGAACAGAAATTTGGAAAACTGGTTTCTACCTGCTTTTCATTGTAGATGATGTAAACGGGCTGTGCAGATTTCTCCTGCTTTAACTTACCCAGAGTAAGATTGGCATCTTGGGTAGCAATCATCCCCTGCACTTCTCCATTAATAAAAGACAGGCTCACCAAAGAGTTGTCATCTCCTTTAACTACACCGCGGTAAAATTGTCCAAGTTTGATGTCGTGATCTTTTACGCCATCTGAACTATTGACTGTAAAACCCGAGGCAAATAATTCGGCTGGTTCCAGTAGTAACTGAAGTGTTCCGTAAGGGGAAGGAACACTTAATTCGAAAACGGCTGGGTTGTTTCGCAACACAGCATCTAGAATCTTGGGCTCAAAGCTCAAGGTTTTGGCTTCGGTAAGGGTAGCCGGTATAGCAGCTGGATTGCTGCTTTTGAAACTACTTTCTTGAAAGGGATTTACTTCGGTTAATTGATTTGCAATTGCTGCTTTTTCTTGAATGGAATTAAAAACCATTTGTTGTTGTCCGTAGGCCAGACTTAACGAAAAAAAGCTAACCAAAAGGCAAAGCCAAGCACGGGTAAAGTTTTTCATAAAATAGGTTTTAAAGGTGAATATGACCGTTGTTCAGTGGTTTGAATATACCGGATATCTCCCTTAAACCAAATTATTTATTGCTTCATCCAGTAATCTAGTCTTTTGGTGAAATAAAATATGGTAATAACAAAAAAGCCCTCGGGGCGAGGGCTAAAGAAAATAAAATCTAAAATTTTCTCGATTAGGAGTATAACATTAGCCCTCTATTTGACCTTTATATTTTAAGGCGTAAACGGATTTGTATTTCTCTGGATGGCTAAAAAATTCATCTAACTCTTGTCGGGTATCTGCAGGAACAAAAGGCATTAATGGTTGCTCAACATCAAAAAGTCTAGCAATTGACTTTTGAATCTTTTCATCCCACTCTTGGTAATAGGTGTCAAAATCTGAGGGTTTAATTGTTTTACGACATTTCACATCTCCACAAACTAGCTGCATTTCCCGGTCGATATTGAATATGCCATACTCATCGGTTATTTGCTCTCCCTTTTTAATATCCCGAATGGCAATTTCAAAGCCATATCCTGTACTAATGGTATTACAATTACAGCAGTGATTTACATATTTGGCAAAGTCCCAACTTACGATGCGGTTTCCCTTCTCGTCAATGTATGAGTACTTATCAATTACCTCTCGCATTTCTTCGCCATGGAGAAGATAGTCCGTAGGGCTAACGGTAAGCTCAAGAGAATCTTTTACGTAAACAATGGTTCCTTCTGGGATGTCTTCCATGGCAAATACGCCATATCCAACAGTTTCATTAATGAATTTTACTTTGGTTTTTGGATGAATCATGATATTCCGGGTTAAGGGGTAAGTGT
>JBMYJC010000396.1:0-2118 GCA_049594055.1 Luteibaculum sp.
TAAAAAACAGAGCAAAAACATTGGAAGGGCGGTAGAGAATGTAGCAGCTGTTACCGATGTAGTAGAAGGGAATAAGGAAGAAATTGATGCCTCTCTGAAGAATTTGAAGGTAATAACAGATGATTTGGCCGCGGCTGATTTTAAAACCACCCTGCTAGAGGCACAAAAAGCGGTTGTAAGTGTAAAGGATATCATGGAAACCATAGACCGGGGCGAGGGTAGCTTGGGTAAAATGGTTAAGACCGATAGCATGCACACGCAGTTGGTAGAAGCAATTAAAGATTTGGAGTTCCTTTTGGAGGATATGCGTGCAAATCCAAGCAGATACGTGAATTTTTCTCTTATTGGACGGAAAGACGATGGGCTGGGACTATCGCGAGAGGAGGAGAAAAAACTTCGTAAAATGTTGAAAGAATAGAGCTTATGGGCATTTCTAACATCGTATTTATTGTAATTCTTGCTGCGGCAAGCTTCTTTTTCTATAAACAGGTTTCTCGCATAAGGAGAAACATCCTCTTGGGAAGAGACGAGCAGATCAATGATCAAAAAGGAGAACGCTGGAAAACCATGGCTCGCGTGGCTCTTGGTCAAAGTAAAATGGTTGTGCGGCCTGTAGCCGGTTTAATGCACATTTTTGTTTACCTCGGTTTCATCATCATTAACATAGAGGTGCTGGAGATTATCCTTGACGGAATATTTGGTACACACCGCTTATTCCATCAAGCGCTGGGAGACTTCTACTATTTTATCATCAACACCTTTGAGGTACTGGCGCTGCTTGTTGTTATTGGGGTTTTAGTGTTTTTGGCCAGAAGGTTGGTTTTGCGTGTGGAACGCTTTTGGAAACCCGAAATGAAGGGTTGGCCAACCAAAGATGCCTTGTACATTCTCTACATCGAGTTGATTTTGATGGGAGCTTTCCTGTTTATGAATGCAGCGGACTCCGTGCTTATGACTACAGATTCTGCGCTATTAGCAGAAGCAGGATTGGCTAAGTATGACCTGCAGTTGGCTGGTAACTTTTGGATCAGTGGTTGGTTGACTGGGATTCTTCCGCAAGATCTAAACACTTTAGCAATGATTGAGCGCGGAGCTTGGTGGGCGCACATTGTGGGCATCTTGTTGTTCTTGAATTACCTGCCCATTTCCAAGCATTTCCACATCATTCTTGCTTTCCCTAATACATGGTATTCCAACCTGAAAAATAAGGGGCAATTCAGCAACCTGGATGCGGTAACCAAAGAGGTGAAACTAATGATGGATCCCAATGCCGATCCATTTGCTGCGGCACCAGAAGGAGGCGAGGCAGAAGGCGAAGCCGAAATTCCCAGCTTTGGTGCCAAAGATGTTACTGATTTAAGTTGGAAGAGTTTAATGGACGCCTACACCTGCACAGAATGCGGTAGATGTACTTCCAATTGTCCAGCCAACATTACCGGTAAAAAACTCTCTCCCCGGAAAATTATGATGGATACCCGCGATAGGGTGGAGGAGTTTGGAAAAGGAATTGATAAGAACGGAAAAGATTTCAGCGATGGGAAAAGCCTTTTGGGCGATTACATCAGCGAAGAGGAATTATGGGCTTGCACTACCTGCAATGCCTGCACAGAATCTTGCCCAGTGAATATAGATCCATTGAGGATTATTGTGGATTTAAGAAGAAGCTTAGTAATGGAGGCAAGCTCCATGCCATCGGAATTAACTTCAATGGTTAATAACATCCAAAACAACGCGGCTCCCTGGGCATTCAGCCAGGCGGATCGCGCAAATTGGATCAACGAATAATTATGACGGATAAAACCAAAGCCTTAAAATCGATTGAGAAGGATGGCAAAAAGTTAAGTCCAATACTACCGGAAGAGGTAAAAAACTTTCTTATTGATATTGACGGAACCATATGTGACGACATTCCAAACGAAGAGCCCGAGCGTATGGCAACCGCAGAAATGTATCCCGATGCTTTGGAGATTTTAAATAAGTGGTACGAAGAAGGGCACGTAATTACCTTTTTCACCTCGCGTACAGAGGACCACAGAAGTGTAACGGAAACCTGGTTAGAAAAACACGGTTTTAAATACCATCACCTGCTAATGGGCAAGCCCAGAGGAGGTAACTACC
>JBMYJC010000397.1:0-2103 GCA_049594055.1 Luteibaculum sp.
GCAAGTGCGCTATACCGCAGAAAGAGATGGTGTATTGCAAGCTTTTAAAGACCTGGATGCCAGAATCTTCACCAATGCTTGTGGGCCATGTATTGGTCAATGGGACAGAAAAGGTGCAGATGAGCAGAAGAAAAACACCATTGTGCACTCCTTTAACCGGAACTTCTCAAAACGTGCCGATGGTAACCCCAATACCCATGCCTTTGTAGGTTCTCCAGAGCTAGTGGCTGCAATGGCTATTGCAGGTCGTTTAGATTTTAATCCACTCAGCGACACGCTTACAAATGAAAATGGTGAGCAGGTAAGATTGGATCCACCAAGCGGGATGGAACTACCTGAGAAAGGATTTGCTGTGGAAGACAACGGGTATCAAGCACCAGCAGCAGATGGTAGCAACGTGAACGTAGTGGTAAAACCAGACTCAGATCGTTTGCAGCTTTTGGAGCCTTTTAAGCCTTGGGATGGTAAAAATATTACCGGTGCGAAACTGCTTATTAAGGCTTTTGGTAAATGTACTACCGACCATATTTCAATGGCGGGGCCATGGTTGCGCTACCGCGGTCATTTGGATAACATTTCTAACAACTGCTTAATTGGTGCGGTTAACGCTTTTAATAAAGAAACCAACAAGGTTAAAAACCAGCTAACAGGCGAGTATGGTGAAGTACCGCAGGTACAGCGCGCATACAAAGCTCAGGGTATTCCAACTGTTGTTGTGGGAGACCACAATTACGGAGAGGGATCATCACGTGAGCACGCAGCGATGGAGCCACGCCATTTGGGTGTGAGAGCGGTAATTGTAAAGTCTTTTGCCCGTATCCACGAAACCAACCTGAAAAAACAGGGAATGCTTGGTTTAACCTTTGCTAATGAGGCAGACTACGACAAAATCCAGGAGGATGACACCTTTAACTTCTTGGATCTAGACCAATTTACCGAGGATAAACCCATTCATGTGGAGGTAGTGCACAAGGACGGATCTAAAGATAAAATCAAACTAAACCATACCTATAATGGTGCTCAAATTGAATGGTTTAAAGCGGGTTCTGCACTTAACCTGATTAAAGAAATGAATAAATCCTAGCCGTTAATAAAATAGTTTGGATAGTAAAGCCCCTGATCCATGTGATTAGGGGCTTTTGTTTTTAGCTAAATTAAATACCGCTACTTACTTAAATTTTGAATTAGTTTAAGCTTTACTTTAGTGAAAATTTTGATTTGAAAAACATTCTTAACCTAATCATTCTATTTGGAGGCCTTTCCTTATTTGGCCAAAAAAATGCTTACACCTACTTAGGTAGTGATAAGTATCAACCTTTAATGGAAGCCGATACCATTAGAGACTTCCATCGTCTAAGATTTGATAATCAAAACAGATCTTATGTGGAATTGGGTTTTAAAATCCCTATTCTAGAATCTTCAAGGCTGATTTTTGAGGGTGCTGGGAACTCCTTTCTTTTCGAGGGGGCAGGAATTTCCTATCAAGCGAATTTTTTATCTAGAGTTAAATACGACAATAACACAGGGCATCCTATTGGTAAAATGGCTCAAGTAAAGCACAAGGTAATTCGTGATAATGGGATTCCAGTAAAGGCTATTGTAGAGGTAGAGGGCATTCAGTTTGATAGCCTTCCCGGGTTAAATTTTGGTTTTCAAATTGTAGTGCAACGCAACGGTTTGATAGAGCTTCATTATGCAAATCACGATTTTACTGAAGAAAACTATAGTAACTACAGGGACATCTTCTTTTATTGGAGAATTGTAGATGAAAATACAGGTGAAAATATTAATCATCTTGTGGTAACTGGAGATGTTTCTTATCCTCGTTTATATGACAACAGCGACAGCATTAGTATAGAGGATTTTACTGGCTTTGATTACTTTCCAAACGGGGATTTAAGTTTTCAAATAAATTCCACAAAACGCGGGTTAACCAGTATTTCTACCGTAGCGGAATTGGACGAATTTTATACGATAAAAAAGCTGAATAAAACCTGGAAAATAGAATCCAAAGGAAGCGGGGCTTTTGATGTGCAAGTGTTAAGTAGCACGGGTGCGTTAATTGAAAAAGCATCTAGTGAGGCTGGGGTGGTGCAATTTAAC
>JBMYJC010000398.1:0-2098 GCA_049594055.1 Luteibaculum sp.
GCCAAGCTGAAAGGGAATAGAAAGTTCAGAGCTCGTAGCTGATAGCTTGTAGCGAAGCTAACATGCATTCCAGACGAAACGAATTGTAATTACAATGCTGACAATCCGTAGGATTCGTCAGTAGTGAGATCTGGAATCCATTGACCAGCTGGAAGCTGAAAGGTCCAAGGCGTAATTCAGGAATCCGTAAGCAACAGAATGGATCCCAGATCAAGTCTGGGATGCAATGTCCGTTTAAAAATCTGGGACTACTTGAGCTCCTCCCCTTTGTGGAGGCTAGGAGGGGCATTTAATAGTAAAGCAGCTGAGGTTAAGCTTACATTAAAAAAGAGAAAAACGTACCTTTGCAGGCCTAAACAAAAACCACACTTCGGGTATGAGCAACAATACCAAAGAGTTATACTCAAAAGACTTTGCTAACCATTTAAATAACGAGCGCAAAGCAGTAGATCTAATCAGCTACATCGGAAAATTGTTATACGATAAGAATGTAGAGCTGGTTCTTTTTAGAAATCACTTGGTAGATTTGGGTGTTCCCGAAGTATTGAACTTGCACACCTATGCAAATGAAGTAATTCACAAGCCTATTTCCATCGATAGCACCACCGAAATAGCAAGATTGCTTCTAGAAAAGGATATTCGCCCTGCCAAGATTGACATTGGATTATTAGCTTCTCAATGGGCAGAAAAAGAGGGTAGCAACGGCTCCTTGGATGACTTCCTAAACAATCGCCTTTCCGACATGATTGGAAATGATGATTCTAGTATTGCACCAAAAGACGTAATCCTTTTTGGTTTTGGAAGAATTGGAAGATTGGCAGCAAGAGAGCTTATTAAACAAGCTGGAAAAGGCCAACAATTAAGACTAAGAGCCATCGTAACTCGTGGTGATACAGAAAAAGAGCTGGAAAAAAGAGCTGCTCTACTCAAAAACGACTCGGTACACGGACTCTTTAAAGGAACCGTTAAAGCAGATCTAGAAAACAAATGTTTGATCATCAACGGTCAGCGTGTTCACATTGAGGACGCCCTTCTGATTGATAACACAGGGGTTTTCAAAGACAGAGAAGCGCTTGGAAGACATTTAAAAGCAAAAGGAGTAAGCAAGGTTATTTTAACAGCTCCCGGAAAAGAAGTTCCAAACATCGTTTACGGTGTTAACCACAAAGGACTTGACCTTGCAAAAGAAAACATCTATTCTGCTGCAAGCTGTACCACCAATGCAATTGTGCCTGTTCTTAAGGTAATTAACGATACGCTTGGAGTAGAAAAAGGACATATTGAAACAGTACACGCCTACACCAACGACCAGAATTTGTTGGACAACATGCACAGCAAAAGCCGTAGAGGCCGCTCCGCAGCTATTAACATGGTAATAACAGAAACAGGTGCAGGAAGAGCGGTAACTAAATGTATTCCTGAATTGCAGGATAAGCTTACTGCAAATGCGGTTCGCGTACCAACTCCAAATGGTTCTTTAGCCATTTTGAGTCTAACGGTAGGAAAAGAGACCAGCGTTGAAGACGTAAACAATCTTTTAAAGAGTGCAGCTTTAAATGGCGAACTGGTAAATCAGATCAATTATGCCATTGAACCCGAGCTGGTATCTTCTGACATCATTGGAAACACTTGTTGCTCGGTATTTGATAGCAATGCTACCATCGTTTCCAGCGACAAAAAGAACATCGTGCTTTATGTGTGGTACGATAACGAATTTGGATACACTAAACAGGTAATTCGATTGGCCAAGTATATTGCCAAAGTGAGGAGATTAATCTACTACTAGAGTTAGGTATATCACAGCATCATTTAAAAGCCGTTTCATTTTTGGAACGGCTTTTTTGTTTGGAATAATGGGCTTGAGAACAGGGCTAGGTATTGCTCCAAAACCCTCAGACACTGACCTAAGCGGCAGTGCAGTGAATAAACTACTGCTCACACCCGAGAGCAAGGAAATGTTATTCGTCATGCAATGGCATTCCCAAGAGCAAAGCGAACTAACATTCCAGACGAAAAAACTGTAGATCTGGAATCCAATGTCTGGCTAGAAGCTCGAAGCTGAAAGCTCGAAGGAATAGGAAAAGTTGAGAAGCTGATG
>JBMYJC010000399.1:0-245 GCA_049594055.1 Luteibaculum sp.
GGAACAGAAGGGATTTACTTTGGAAGCAGTGCATATGGTGGTTTCCGCATAACCTGTAGTGGAAGTGATACTGTGGTGGAACCCCACTTAATAATCCGAGGGGAAATTGCTGGAAACATTATTAAGAATGCCGGTTGGGATGCCATCCAGGTTGCCTCTGCCTTAAACACCAATATTCATCACAACACCATATTAAACGATAGCAGGGCCCGACAAAACTTTCATATGAATGGCATCATTGCTGG
>JBMYJC010000399.1:255-2093 GCA_049594055.1 Luteibaculum sp.
CATCATCATCAACGGAGAAGGAAACGGAATTTTCTGCAAGGGTCGAGATTCCATCAGAATAGAAAACAATGTGATTTTAAATCCGGGCTACTCCCAAGGCCCCGGATCTGGGCAATACGGTATTTACCTCAACATCGAAAACGATGAAGCTAAATCCCTTGTAGTAAACAACAATTTAATTTCCAATCCACGCTACCAAGCCTTCCATGCTCGGCTGGGGAGTGGGGTAAGTGAAGCCATTTTTGCCAACAACCTAATCAGCTACAACGATTCGCTGCAAGGAGACGAAAACGAGTTAGTAAGTATTCCTCTTGGAGCGCTTACGCTAGACCGCGAAAACCATATTAACCAGGCAGACCAGTTGGATAAATATTATTGGTTAAAAGACAGCCTGGATCAAAGAAAAAATGGTTTTACAAGCGATAGGGGTGTTTGGTTAGACGGAATGCTTGAAATAGACTTTTACGACCGACCCAGAAACCCAAGTATTTCCTTACCCGATATAGGCCCTTTTGAATATCAGGATTCCAGCACAGGAATAAGAAATTTAGAACATACTCCCAGCTGCGCACAATTCCAGAAAGAGATTTTTAAAGAATTGCTAGCACCAGAAAACTTGGTTTTTAGTTTGACTGGAACGGAAATTACCCTTGAAGAAAGAACAAAAACAGCAGCTGGGATTTATATTGTGGTAAACCCCGAAACGGGTTGCAGAGGCTTGATTTACAAATAGTACCTTGGCCTGGGTTTATATTTCTTCCCAAATTCTATGGAGCATTTGTTTCCCATTATTGCCGAAGGAGAACATGAGCAGCAAGATTTTAAACTGCGTATAGATGAATCCAGAAAAATAGCTATCACGCTAAGTGCATTTGCCAATCGTTCTGGTGGGAGATTACTCATTGGGGTTAAGGACAATGGTAAGGTTGCGGGAGTAAAATCTGTGGAAGAAGAATTCCACATGGTAAAAGCTGCAGCCGAGATGTACTGTAAACCAACGGTCACTATTGAGCCGCAGGTATTTAATCACGAAGGAAAGGACGTTCTGATTGTAGAGGTAAAAAAAAGCGATCAGCCACCAGTTTTGGCCAAAAACACCGAAGGCAAATGGAGAGCCTATTTGCGTATGAAGGACGAAAATATGCTCATGAATTCGGTGCTGAGCAAATCCTTTGCGTTAACAAAAAACAAGCAAGATTTGGTTCAATTAAACCCAAAGGTGCTTGGCTTTTTACAGTATGCGAAGGAAAAGGACTTTTTTGGTTTCCAGGTGGCTAGAAGAAAAATGGGTTTAAATGCTATGGAAACAGAGCAAACCCTTGCCCTCCTTATCCGCTGGAAAGTAATTGACTTCGCTTTTAGCTCCAAGGGCGTGCTATATACTATTAATCCAGAGCAAACCGAGATTGATATTAGTCATTAAGCCTGAGGAAAATCGTCAAGTAAATTGTAACTTTAAGGAAATACCTTTCGCAGAATAAATTAATCTCTCTTGCTATGGTAGTTTCCGAATACAAATACGACAACGCGCTTGCAGAGAGGCATTTGGTAAACATTTTACACGAAAATAAGAGCTTAGAGCAAGCAATTTCAAACCTAATGGATACCATTTACCGAATTAAAGCATCACAAGATTGTGAGGCCTTAATGCGCACCATTAATAAAAAGAAGTTGGCTCTGGTTGAACAAAAAATCCCCGAGATTTCTGAAGAAGTTACATACCTGGATCAGCGGATAAGAGCAAGTTTCAAATATCCCTCCATGCGAACCATTCAAGAGCTTAGCAAGCTCCATAGCCGTTGCGTGCAAACATGGAATATGATACAGACCGAGCTTCG
>JBMYJC010000400.1:0-2074 GCA_049594055.1 Luteibaculum sp.
AACCAACTTTTGTTGTTGCCAAACACCGCCAGCTTTTGCCTTTTAAGTGCTACCAAACAAAGGCTTAATGAGATGATGGAGCGAAAGAAAATAAGCTCGTGAGCGGGGATGTGATCTAAAAACTTTACAAAGGTGTTTACCAGCGCAAAAGTGGTGGTAGAAACCAACATAAATAAAGGTCCGCGCAGCTTAGTGCTTATTGGCATTGCGCGAAGGTAGTTTCTGCGAGCGAATGAATCCTTAGAGCTACCCAATATTTTTAAATGGCAAACAGAAACCCATTTTATTTTCCTTGATTGGATAAGGCCTGCAACAATTTCTGACAATCCTCATTTTCCGGGTGAATCTCTTGGGCCTTTAATGCATACTCTTTGGCCAGAGGAATTTGGTCTAACTTCTGGTAGATTTTTGCCATGTGAAGGTAGTTTCCACCTTTTGGATTTAATTCCTGCGCTCTTTTTGCGTAGCGCAAACAGCGCAGATGCTCCTCTTTGCTCTCCAAGTCAAATTCTCCACCTAAAAAGGCCTGCATTTCCAAATATTCCAAATCATCCCAAATTAGCTTTTCGAAAGCCTCCAACTTTTTTTGATAACGCGTACTGTCTCCAATTCGCTTTAGAAAATCCATCTCCAGAGTTTCTATGGGGTAGGTATTGTTAATCATCAGGACACGATTTCCCATGTGGGTCTCATATGAAATGTATTCGTCTTTCGCAGGCAGCAATTCTTTTATCACCTCCAAAGCAGAGCGGAATTCAGCTTCATCGGTAGTAGAATTAGCCACTTGATGGAAAGGGAAATAGAGGTGACTGCGAACTTGTTCGGGTTTAAACAGGCTATCAAAGCTTGCCATGTTTTCATACATGTAAACCAGGGCTGGATGCTTATGGGGCAGAGTAAAAAGTTGATCCTTAAAATGGGTTGAAAAATGATAAATCGCCTCTCGATTTTCTCGCTTATGGTAATCTGCAGGATCCAAACGATTAAAGAATTCCATGACCAGTGCGCTATCTAACTTATGGGCATACATGTTTAACATGTTCCTAAACCGCAATTCCTCTATGGTCATTTCATCCACCTTTCCATAAACACGTTTTAATTTTTGCCGTTGGTTTACGATTAAATCTCCATGCCATAAAAACTGATCTCCATCTGAATAACCAAATTGATGAATGGGATTTCCTTTGGCATCCAGCGCAATAAAGAATGGTTGGCCAAGCACGCCATATTTTTCTTTGATGCTTTTTCCAGGTTCCTCAAGCGTATTAATATCGATTAGATTAAAGTGCTCACTAAAAAAATTGGAGACTTTGGCCTGCGTAAAAACCTCCTTTTCCATCTTTATACAAGATCCACACCCCTTAAAATGAAAATAGGCCAAAACCGGCTTTCTATTGTTAGCACTTTTTGCCAAGATTTTGTCTAAATCCGTATGCTGAAATTTAAGGGAATCTCCTGCTAGTAATTCTGGGGCGGAAAATAAAGTAAGAAGCAGGCAAAGTGCCATAGTTGGTGAGAACTTCATAAATCAAAAATAAAAGGGTGTTTAATATTTGGGCTAATAAACGGAATTAGTCTAATAACCTTGCCTCCGTTTTTTCCTATTGTATGATTCTTTTTTATCGATTTCTAAGCTTTACATTTACGCTCCCAAAAAATCACTGATACATGTCTACAGACGATAAGAAGGTCATTTTTTCCATGGTGAAGGTGAACAAGTCCACCCCACAAGGAAAGCAGATTTTAAAAGATATATACCTCTCCTTTTTTTACGGTGCTAAAATTGGAATCATCGGTTTAAATGGTTCCGGTAAATCTACCGTACTCAGAATTATTGCCGGTTTGGATAAAGACTACCGCGGAGACGTGGTTTGGTCTGATGGCTATTCGGTTGGTTTTCTTCCTCAAGAGCCCCAATTGGATGAGAATAAAACGGTGAAAGAGATTGTGCAGGAAGGGGTACAGCATATTGTTGATGTACTTGCCGAGTACGATGAGGTAAACAACAAATTTGGCGATGAAGAGGTCTTGAATGATCCGGATAAAATGCAGAAGCTTATTGATCGCCAGGCTC
>JBMYJC010000401.1:0-2069 GCA_049594055.1 Luteibaculum sp.
TTCTTGTGCAAACCCTTTGATGTTTTGATGATAATCCAATAAAATTTCCCGGTTGAGCTGCAACCTGGCCTGGGCCCCTATCTTTTCTTCAATCACCAATAGGCATTCTGCCTTTCCGCGAATAATTAATTGTGATAAAAAGCTTCGTAATTCCAGCTCTTTTTCTTTGTATAAACCAGAGAGCTTAAGATTTAAATCCAAGCCTTTACTGTTGAGGGATTTTACTTCCACACGCAGCTTCTTCTCATTTACAACTCCAAGTGCTTTTCCAAAGCCTGTCATGGAATACAGCATAGCCAACGATTTTGGCCAAAGGTAAAATTTACTTTGTAGTACTACCGCTCAATAATCTAAGCGGACATTACAGGTATTGTGTTTTAAACAGATAAGCGATTCCCTTAATGAGTCTCGTCTAAAAAGCGATCCACATCCTCCTTAAACTTCTTCAGGGAAGGTTCATGCGTGTACATCATATGGCCTGCCTCGTAGTATTCCATAATGATATTCTCCTTTAACTCAGGCTCTAAATCCATATGGTTAATGGAATATTCCACTCCATAAAAAACCGTAGCCAAATCAAAATACCCGTTGAGGATTAGCACTTTAAGGTTTGGATCCCGCTTCATAGCCGAAGTCAAATCGGGCAATGTGCTAACGGCCACCTGTGCATTCCAAGCAATATTTCCCTTGTGTTTCCAGTCCCAATTAAAATTTTCGCGAAAGCCCGCGCTGGTCACATAGTTTTGGTCTTTTGGAGCTTTTAGATCGGTGTACAGGTAGTCCTTAAAGGCTGAGATGTAGGGTGCTGAGATGGCATCGCTCTGGGGATCGGTAAAGGCTTTTTGAGCTAATAGGTCTTCGTTAATCCCAATAAACCTGGAGTCTAAACGTCCCACGGTTTTCCCTTCTTCCCGCAATAACTCTTGAAAAAACTCGGAGTTAGTTACCCGTAAATTAGCCTTTACCCAGAACTCGGGGGCCAAACCGGAGTATTTTGAAAGTCGCTCAGCTATTTCCTCTTTTTCTCCAGTGCTAAGTTGATCACCCTTGAGTAATGCTGGTGCATATTCGTCTTCTGTGAAGCTTCTTACTTCCTCCAGAAATTGTACAAGATTCTCGGGCTTATCCTCCACTTTCTTATGATACCAAGCTGTAGCTGCATAGGTTGGGAAATGAATGAGGTAGGAAATATCATCTCCGGGTCCAAACAACAAATGCTGCAATTCGAAAACGGCAGAGACCATGATTACACCATTCATAGCAATTCCACGATCCTGCAAGAATTTTACCAAGCCGGCATTTCTGAATGTGCCATAACTTTCTCCTAATAAGTATTTGGGACTATTAAACTTGCCACTGCGAATTAGGAATTGCTCAATAAACAATCCGATACTTCTAATGTCCTGGTCTACGCCCCAAAAATCTTCCCATTTAGCATTGCCAATGGGTTTGCTAAAACCAACTCCAATGGGATCAATCATCACTAAATCGGCCTTATCCAGAATACTGTACTCATTGTTCACAACCTGGTAGGGCGCGGGTTTTGTGTAATCAGGGTCGTTTATTTTTATCCGCTTAGGTCCTAAAATACCCATGTGCAACCAGAAAGAGGCAGACAAAGGCCCTCCGTTAAATGCGAAAACTATTGGCCGCTCCTCCCGGGATTCTGATTTGCCTCCTTGTTTCTGATAATGGGTAAATCCAAAACGGGCGATAGCCGTATCATTTTCATCTCTTAAAATTAGGGTCCCGGTCTCTGTGGTTAGATTTATTGTTTTGCCCCCTATTGTTACTTTTTGGTAGGATGTAAATATTTCATCCTTAAATTTTTTAGGGCTTTCGCCTGCAATTTGATTTTGTTCCTGAGCCTTTATGCCAGCGGTTACACTAAGGAAAGAGATAAGGAATAGAATTCTTGTTAGCACGAGCAGATTATTTTGTCCCAATTTGCAAGAAATTCTCGGATCGCAATCGGCTGCGCTTTCAGTAGTTGAGATTTCTGCTAAGCCTCTTAATCCCATAATATTCATTAGAAGTTTTGAGAATAACCAACAAAATCTTCTACTGAA
>JBMYJC010000402.1:0-2037 GCA_049594055.1 Luteibaculum sp.
TTTTTTTGTTTTACGCCAACCCATTTCTGAATCTCGTTCAACTTCATTAAAGCCTCCACAGGAGTAAGGGAATTGATATCCAAATTCTGCAGCTCATCGCGTATTTGTTCCAATACCGGATCATCCAATTTAAAAATGCTCAACTGCATTTGGCTAACGGCATCTATTTCTGCTGTTTTGCTGGCTCCGGTTTTGTTATGGTTTTGCTCCAGGCTTTTTAAAACTTGCTCTGCCCTGTGGGTTACGGTTTGCGGCATGCCCGCCAATTTGGCTACGTGAATTCCAAAGGAATGCTCCGAGCCTCCCTTGACAAGCTTCCTCAAAAAAAGAATCTTTTTATCCACCTCTTTTACCGAAACGTGGTAGTTGCAAATGCGCTCGAATTTTTTTTCCATCTGGTTTAACTCATGGTAGTGAGTGGCAAATAGCGTTTTTGCCTTGTATTTAGGATTTTGATGAAGGTATTCGGCAATGCTCCAGGCAATGGAAATTCCATCATAAGTTGAGGTTCCACGGCCAATCTCATCCAGGAGGATTAAGCTCCTGTCGCTCATATTGTTGAGGATGGAGGCGGTCTCGTTCATCTCCACCATAAATGTAGATTCTCCCGAGGTTATGTTGTCTGATGCTCCAACGCGAGAAAAGACTTTGTCTAGTAAACCTATTTTTGCCGCTTTGGCGGGCACAAAAGAGCCCATTTGAGCCATCAAACAAATAAGCGCAGTTTGGCGCAGTACAGCAGATTTACCCGACATATTAGGGCCGGTGATCATCATAATCTGCTGTTCATCGCGATCCAGGTAAACATCATTGGGGATATAGCTTTCGGTGGCTTCTAGCGATTGCTCAATAACAGGATGGCGGCCAGCTTTGATATCAATTTCATAAGTGCTGTTTACCTCTGGTTTACTGTAGTTATTTATTTGTGCCACCTCTGCAAATCCAACCAAAACATCTAACTGGCCAATAATTTTGGCGTTGAGCTGGATAGAATTTACATAGGTCCTTAAATCGCTAATGAGGTTTTGGAAAAGCTCAAACTCCAGGGAGGCAATGCGTTCTTCTGCTCCTAAAATCTTTTGCTCAAAAACCTTTAACTCCTCGGTTATGTAGCGCTCGGCATTTACAAGGGTTTGTTTTCTAACCCAATTCCCTGGCACTTTGTCCTTGTGCGTATTTCGCACCTCAATGTAATAGCCAAATACATTGTTAAAGGCAATTTTTAGGGAAGATATCCCGGTGCTTTCAATCTCGCGATTTTGCATTGCCAGCAATTTGTCCTTGCTGTTATTGGCCAATTCTCGCAATTCGTCCAGCTCTGGGCTTAATCCGCTTTTTATTACTCCGCCTTTTTGCAGCTGCCATGGTGCATCGGGCTCCAGAGAATCGCTTAATAACTTTTGTAACTCGCTACATGGATTTAATTGTTCCAACAGGGTTTTTAGAGCAGAATTCAATTGCTTATCCATAGCCATGCGCTCTCGAATTCCCTGAATTTTTTCCAGGCTGTTTAGCAACTGCAACATCTCGCGCGGATTGATACGCCCGGTTGCAATTTTTCCAGTAAGTCTTTCCAGATCATTAATTTGCTTGAGCTGGTCTTGTATTTCTGTTCGAAGTACAGTGTTTTTACCGAAGTACCCTACCGCATCCAAGCGCTTATTGATGTCCTTTTCTTCTTTGAGTGGAAGCAAAATCCAACGCCTCAGGGTTCTGCCGCCCATTGGGGTGAGGGTGGCATCTATAATATCAAGTAGACACTTTCCACCTTCTGCATTAGGGTGGATCAATTCCAGGTTGCGGATAGTGAATTTATCCAACCACAAATAGGAGCTCTCATCCAATCTGGAAAGTCCAGCTAAATGATCTAATTGGGTGTGGTGCGTTTCCTTTAGGTATTGAAGGATGGCGCCTGCAGCTGTTATTCCTGAGGCTAGCTCATCCACTCCAAAACCTTTTAGTGATTTAACTTTAAAGCAATCACAAAGGGCTTCGCGAGCAAAATCTTCATTAAAAGCCCAGTCATCCAAGCAGAAG
>JBMYJC010000403.1:0-2035 GCA_049594055.1 Luteibaculum sp.
GAATTGGGTGGATATTCCAGTGATATCTCTATGCGTTCTGCAGTGCCCGAGCAAGAGCTAATTAGCCTGGATAACTACCGATTGAGACATTCCCATTACAAACTGGATCCGGATTTACGTGCGCTACACCAGCAGTATGCCTTTTTAAGCATTTGGGACGACCATGAGAGTTCGGACAATGCTTACAAAGATGGAGCCTACAATCACCAGGCTAATGAAGGATCTTGGCAGGAGCGAAAAGCAGCGGCAGTAAAAGCATATATGGAATGGATGCCGGTGCGCGAAAATCCAGAATTTGACCAACGCATCTACAGAAAATTCAGTTACGGAAAGCTGGTAGACCTGTACATGTTGGATACCCGCCTGGAAGGAAGAGATGAGCAAGTGGCTATTGGCTCACCCGATATTAGCTCCGCAGAGCGCAGGTTGTTGGGGGATGAGCAGTTTAATTGGTTGCGGCAGGAAATGCTTTCCTCCAAAGCCCAGTGGAAAGTACTAGCACAACAGGTAATGATGGCGCCTTTGCGCATAGGCGGATTGTCTATCAATACCGATCAATGGGATGGATATACTTTTGAGCGCGACCGCTTATTTGCTTTCTGGCAAAAAGAAAAAATGGAAAACCTTGTCGTGTTAACGGGAGATATTCATTCCTCCTGGGCCAGTGATTTGCCAACTAAAGCTTATAATCCAGTAAAAGACACCGGTTCTGTTGGGGTGGAGTTTGTATGCACCTCAGTTACCTCTCCGGGAATGGAAATTCCCGTTGCTGAACAAGCACTTTTATTGAATAATCCACACCTTAAGTTCTCCAACCTCAGCAAGCGCGGCTATATGGTATTAGTTATAGATAGTTTACGTGCCCAGGCCGAGTGGTATTTTTCGGAAACGGTGTTGGAAAAGAACTCCAGGCACCAGTTTGGAAAAGCATTTTACGCTGAAAAAGGAAAGCCGTTTTTAAAGGAGAGCAAGCGCGAGAGTATTCCAAAAGCATCTCAAATTGCTTTAGCACCCAATGAGCCACAAGGAGGCTTTTCCAATTTGGAAGAGGAGTATGTTTTCACGGTTTTCGGTTTATACCCCAACCCATTTTCCAGCTCCTTTCAAATGCAGTTTTTCTCTTCAACTAGCACTCCTGCTGTGTTGCGCATGTACAGCGATAATGGCGCGGAAATTAAACGGATAAAAATAGCTCCGCATATTGGGGTGAACTACCTGGAAGTAAAAACCCAGGAGCTGCCCTCGGGATTCTACACCATCAGTTTGGAAATAGCTGGCGAAATTAAAGGCTACTCGCTTATAAAGAAGTAGAGCTATCCGTAAACAAGGGCCTGCATTTCTTCGTATTGTTGGCATATGAAATCCTTTCCGGCCTACGATTTAGAGCATTGGTCAGACTTTGTTGAAACCTGCTTAAGCGAATTAAAATCCCTACACCTTAATCAATTAAATGAAGCCATTCCGGTTTTAAAACCTACTGGAGCCCAGGCTATTATTGAGCAAATCCTTGGGCACGGTGAATCGGGGAAAAAGCAGTTGCAGAGCATTTTTGAATTCAGCAACCATTTGCATCATCCGGGTTACATCGGGCATCAAGTGGTTCCACCCAGCATTCCCAGTGTTATGGCGGCCTTAATTGGCAATTACCTTAACCAGGGCATGGCTATATACGATATGGGCCAGAGTGCAACAGCCATAGAACGATGGGTGGTTAAAAAGCTACTTTCCTTCTTTAACTGGCAGGAAGGGGAAGGAATTATGACCTCTGGAGGATCTATTGGGAATTTAACCGCCCTATTGGCTGCTAGGCAGTCCGTTGAGGACATGTGGAATGAAGGTGTGAATCCCAACTACTGTGTTTTGGTTTCGGCAGATGCGCATTACTGTGTGGATAGAGCAGTGCGCATAATGGGTTTTGGCTCAGAGGCTGTGGTTAAGGTAAAACCCAATACTCAGCATAAGTTGGATGCAGCGGCCTTGGAAGAAGCCTTAATCAACGTAAGATTAAAAGGGAAAAAAGTTCTGGCGGTGGTAG
>JBMYJC010000404.1:0-2034 GCA_049594055.1 Luteibaculum sp.
AGGGATATACCTGCATGCCCGAACACTAATTTTTTCTCACCCCCTTAGTAAGGAGCAAATTCGGGTGGACGCTCCTTTCCCTAAAAAGTTTCGCACCCTGTTTAAGGAGCTTAAAAAAGCTTAAGGAGCTATTTTTCTGATATGCTGTGCTTACTTTTCGCAAAAAGAACCTATTGGCGAAACAAGGATTTCAGCCCTCTCGGGTAAGTTTTAGAGACAGTTTAGCGGCATTAAAATCGGTTCCTCGCTTTTTTGCCGAAGTGAGGCAGGTAAATCCAAGGCTCTTTTATCTTCATGTTTTTGCCCGACTTCTTCAAGCCTTTACTCCATTGGTATTGCTCTGGGTAGGAAAGCTAATTGTGGATGAGGTTGTACTGCAAATGAATGCTGAGGAGCCCCAATGGGAGGCTCTAATTACCTGGGTTATTTTAGAGTTTGCAGTGGCCATACTGTCCGATTTTTTATCGCGCTACATATCCTTAAGCGATGGCCTTTTGGGCGACCAATATTCCATACAATCCTCGGTTAAAATTATCTCCAAAACCTCTCAAATTGGTTTAAGCCAGCTAGAGGATGCCAAGTTTTACGATAAACTGGAGCGAGCGAGACAACAGACTACCTCACGGGTTGGACTGCTCTCCAACATTTTCACGCAGGCACAAGATGTTATTGTCATTATTTCGCTGCTAGGGGCAATTATCGTTTTTGAACCCTGGCTTATTATCCTGCTAATCCTATCGGTGCTTCCCACCTTTATCAACGAGATTAAATTTAGTGGCACTTCATATTCTTTAGCTCGAAGCTGGACACAGGAGCGCAGGGAACTAGATTATATTCGGTATGCAGGCGCAAGCGATGTAACCGCCAAAGAGGTCAAGCTTTTTGGTCTGGCAGATTATTTGGCCGATCGTTTCAACACACTCTCCCAAGTCTATTATGCAGAGAGTAAAAAACTTGCCATTTCCAGGGCAAAATGGGGGGCAGGTTTAAATGTGTTAGGTACGAGTGCCTATTATGGAGCCTACGCTTTTATCATTTTTAGAACGGTGTTAGGTAGCTTAAGTCTGGGCGACCTTACCTTTTTATCCGGTTCATTTAATCGGTTAAGAGGAAAGTTGCAGGGCTTTTTTACGCTTTTTACAGCCATAACCGAGCGCTCCTTATATCTGCAGGACTATTATGACTTTTTGGATATAGAGGTGCCCAATGCTACAAAAGAAGATTGGAAAGCGATGCCAGAGCAAATCAAAGAGGGCTTTTGTTTTGAGGATGTTGGCTTTAAATATCCAGGATCTGAAAAGTGGGTTGTGCGCCACATTAATTTCCAACTAAAGGCCGGAGAAAAAATGGCTTTTGTTGGAGAGAATGGTGCTGGAAAAACAACCCTAATCAAGTTGTTACTTCGGTTTTATGAACCTACAGAAGGAAGAATAAGCTTAGATGGAATTCCAGTAACAGAATTTAGGTTGAAGGATTACCAGCGCTACTTTGGGGTTATTTTCCAAGACTTTGTGAAATACGAGCTCACTGTGAAGGAGAATATCGCGGTTGGGGATATTAAGGGAATTAATGACTCCAAGCGCTTGGAAGAGGCTAGTCATAAGAGTCTAGCCAACACGGTGATCCATGAGCTACCAGATAAAATTGATCAACAATTGGGCAAGCGCTTTAAAGACGGGAAAGATCTGTCTGGAGGACAATGGCAGAAAATTGCGATGGCCAGAGCCTACATGAAAAACGCGGAGTTCTTGGTGTTAGATGAACCAACCTCTGCTTTAGATGCCCGGGCAGAAACGGAAACTTTTGAGCGCTTTATTAACCTTACCAAGGGTAAAACCGCGGTAATCATTTCTCATCGTTTTTCTACGGTGCGCATTGCAGATCGTATCATGGTTTTGCAAGACGGTGCCGTGCTGGAGTTGGGAACACACGAGGAATTATTGGCCAATCCAAAATTATACGTAGAGCTGTTTAATCTGCAGGCGTCTGGATATCAATAGTTTGCCAGGTGATGATCCGATGAGGTTGCGAAAT
>JBMYJC010000405.1:0-2030 GCA_049594055.1 Luteibaculum sp.
TACCTTGTCTACAATGCGAGCGTTGGCGAGTTCAAGGTTATATTCTGCCTCCTCGCGATCGGGATTTAACTTCAGGGTTTTTTCGTAGTGCAAGATGCTTAAGCCCAACTGATTGGTTTTATAATAGCAATTTGCAAGGTTGTAATGCAAGGCTGCCGAGTTTTCTCCTTCGGGTTGTTTCAAAGCGTTTTCATATTGGAAGAGGGCCTCTTGATATTGTCCGCTCTTATAGGCTTCATTCCCTAAATCAAACAATTCGCGGGCGCTTTGGCCAAATAGCACAAAGCCGGAAAAAATGCATCCCAGAAATATTAAGACAGTTTTTCTAGCCATTGCAATACCTTTTTTGCTCGTTCAAATGTACTCTTCATATCCACCTCAGCACTGGGCGCGTAGCGCGCCATATCGCAGTCGTCAATTAACTGCTGTAATTCTGCAAACTGTTCTTCTGTGGCTCCTTTTGATAAGAGTAAACGCTTCAATTCCTCCCGCACCAAGGCGGTTTTATCTACACTAAACTTATCTTGAATAAATCCATGTATAGCTTCAATAACAGAGAGGTAAAATTCCTTGGATTTTTGCTCTTTTAGATATCCACGGGCTTTGCTCAGGTGTTTCATGGCGAGCTTACTGGCTTTTTTTTGTTTGTACGCCACTACATTACCTGCTAAACTCTGTTGTTTGCGCTTTATATAGGTCAATAAAAGTCCGAGTGCCGCCATCACCAAAGCAATGATCCAGTACAACCATTTTCCTGCGTAAAAATCATTTTTACCGGCTTGGTCCCATCGCGTTTCAATAAATCGAATATCCTTGTTTAACAAGGTTACATCTGATTTCGGATTCACGGAAATAGCCCCAGCCGCACCGCTGGCAGTTCCACCAATCTTGAGATCTATTTTATTGGTTCGCAGGGTTTGGTAAGATTTAGATGCCTGATTAAAATAGCTCATGGTAATTTCTGGAATCTCATAGTCGCCAGGATAGCGAGGGATAATGATGTATTCCCATTCTCTGCTACCTCTAATTCCATTAGCCGTAACGGCAATACGATCGTTTGTTTTGGGCTCGTATACTTCAAAATCGCCTGGGAAATTAACCTGAGGGGGATTCAGTAATTTTAAGTTCCCCTCTCCAGAAACCTTGAGTTTAAAAGTTATTGCCTCATTTACATTCACCTCCTGAGCACTTATTTCCGTGCTCATTTTTAATAAACCGGTTATGTTGGCAAAATCTGTTGGTGGATTTCCCGGATATGGTTTAACCTGAATATTTACTGTATTGCTCTCTGCACTAACGTTGGTTCCAGGATTAAAAAAGGAGCGATTTACCACTACATTTTGCGTGTAGGATGGTATAGTGAGTTTCCCAGATCGCTGTGGATATATCAATTGCTTTTTAATGGTGGCCCGGCGGTAGCGCATTCCATTAATGGTAACATATCGGCTGTCCCACTGAACATTACCCAGGTCAATGTTCTCAGTCCAAAAACCAGAAATGCTTGGATAAGTGGTCTCGCCTAATTCCAGTTGCGAATAGCGTGATAAAAGATTGTAGCTCAACTCAATGGGTTCACCAATGTACACTTCAGTCCTGCTGGGTACTACCTGAATAATTACATTTCCGCTGGCATCGGTGTTACTCTGCACCGGAGCTGCATTACTGGAGCTCTGCTGGTTGGAAGCACTGTTTCCCGAATTCGTATTGCCTTCGGTAACGGTTATTTTTATGGGGTCGGATGTAAATTTTCCATCATCTGTTTCTGCGGTTGCAGAACCAATGGTGTATGTTCCCGGCTCTTCGGCCAAAAGGACGTAGGAAACAGTGATGGTTCTGCTGGATCGGCCGTTGATGTAAGAGAAGTTAGATGACTGCGAAGGCCCGAAAATCACAAGAAAATCGGTTAGCTTGGGTGGGGTAATTTTTCCAGAAGTGTTTTCTAGCGTAAAGCTCAAGGTAAAGCGGTCTCCTGCTTTTACCGGGTTTTGACTCACCCCAGCCGAAAAATTCTGCCCGTAAAGCCCACTGCT
>JBMYJC010000406.1:0-2027 GCA_049594055.1 Luteibaculum sp.
GTGTCTCCCAGACTTGCGACGTCTGTTGGTCGTCTTAACGTTGCGGGACCGGTTGGTTTGGCCGCTGGTTTGGATAAGAATGCAGAATACTTACAGGAACTGGCAGCTTTGGGTTTTGGCCACGTTGAAATTGGAACGGTTACGCCAAAAGCTCAGCCTGGAAACGAACTGCCGCGGCTATTTCGATTAAAAGATGATCGCGCTCTCATTAATCGTATGGGTTTTAATAACCACGGGGTAGACTATGCTGTTGAGCGATTGAAGAACAGGCCAAAAAACATCATTATTGGTGGGAATATTGGCAAAAACAAAGTGACACCCAATGAAGAAGCCCTTAACGATTATCTTATTTGTCACCGCGCTTTATTTCCTCATGTAGATTATTTCACCATCAATGTGAGCTCGCCAAACACCCCTGGCTTACGAGAGTTGCAAGACAAAAAACCATTGAGTGAATTACTTGGAGCATTACAAAACCAAAAGCAGGAATTAGGTGTTAGCAAACCGCATCTATTAAAAGTAGCTCCAGATCTTAGCGATGGGCAAATAAGAGACATTGCCGACTTGGTAAATGAAGGCTTAGTAGAGGGATTAATTGTTAGCAATACCACAATAGATCGAAGCGGATTAAAGTGCAGCCCTGATGAATTAGAGCGTATTGGAAATGGCGGATTGTCGGGAAGGCCTGTTTTAGAAAAATCCAACGAGGTCTTATCTAAGTTTAGAGCCTTAATTCCAGAGAAACCGATAATTGGAGTGGGGGGAATAGAAGATTTTGAGAGTGCTAGATCCAAGTTTAAAGCGGGCGCCAATTTAATCCAGGTGTATACTGGCTTTGTTTACAGCGGACCTAAAATTGTAAAAAACCTAAGTGGAGCATGGAAAAATTAGTGTTGACCGAATGTCCCAGAGATGCCATGCAGGGCATCATAACCTTTATTCCAACCGAAAAGAAGGTGGCTTACTTAAACCAGCTTTTGCAGGTAGGCTTTGATGTTCTTGATTTCGGGAGCTTTGTGTCTCCCAAAGCCATTCCGCAAATGGCGGATACCGTTGAAGTTTTAAAGGCTTTGGAATTAGAGCAATCATCCACCCAATTATTGGCAATTGTTGCCAATGAGCGAGGTGCACAAGATGCCAGTGCTTTTGATGAAATCACTTACCTCGGATACCCCTTTTCCGTTAGCAAAACCTTTCAACAGCGAAATACCAATGCGAGTATTGAGCAAAGTTTACAGCGTCTGGAAAAAATAAAGCAGATAGCCGATGCTTCTAACAAAAAACTCATGGTGTATTTGAGCATGGCTTTTGGGAATCCCTATGGTGATGCCTGGAGTCCAGAAATAGTAAGCGATTGGTCAAAACGTTTGCACAGCGATTTAGGTGTAGAGTTTCTAGCCCTTTCCGACACCATTGGAAGCGCAGGGGAAGAGGAGATAAGAGGCTTATTCACTGCGATTCCGAAAGAGGTGCCACAGGTAGTTGTTGGTGCTCATTTACATGCGACCCCACAAGATGTAAAGCAAAAAGTAAAATGGGCTTATGAATCGGGGTGCAGAAGATTTGATGGTGCATTAAATGGATTGGGAGGTTGCCCTATGGCCAAGGACGATTTAACAGGAAATATGGCAACCGAAGAAATGCTTTCTTATTTCAGCGAAATAAATTTAGATTTGGGACTAAATCGGGAGGCGCTTGGAAAAGCGCTTGAGATGATACCCAACGTTTTCCCCTAATTTCAGTTTGGAACACAAGAAGAAAAAATACTCCGAAGAAGAATTGGTTGATGGCCTAATGCGCCAAGACCTACACTTTTTTGATTACTTGTATGAGAATTACTCTGCAACGCTGTTTGGGGTTATCCTGAAAATTGTCAATAATACAGAACAGGCAGAAGATTTAACTCAGGAAGTTTTTGTTAAAATCTGGAGCAAAATCAGTTTTTACGACCCTTCGAAAGGTAGAATATATACCTGGATGCTGAATTTAGCCAGAAACAAGGCTATAGATGCATTACGAAGTAAATC